>JALSPK010000100.1 GCA_026986005.1 Saprospiraceae bacterium | reverse complement strand
AAAGATTGTGATCTGACGAGTTATTTGAAAAGCCTACCTGATCCGGAAGAAAATCGCTAGTGTGGCGGTTTTGAAAAATACGTAAAAGAGATGACAATAATATGGTTTTTTGGAAGGGATGAGTTGGGGAAGCGATTGGTGTGGATACCAAATGGTCACCTTCTCTGGTGCTTTGTTTCTACTAAGGCGGTAGAGGAAAAATTTTAATTAAAATGAAAAAAAATATTTTTTTAATAGTAATTACAGTGATAGTAATATCATTTGTATTGGTACAGTGTACAAAGACAAATTCTATAACAGAGAATAACAATACTGAAAATAAAGATAATACTGAATTTATAAACAAGAGTAAAATTATTGAATTGCTAGCTGAAAAAGGAATTACTGTTGTCAATAACGACGATACTGAACTTGAATTAAGAAACGATTTTTGTTATCAGTATTCCGGTGCTGACACTTGTTATCTTGTTGGTGATATTCATGATACTGTATTTATTCCTAATGTTTGTAATGAAGCAGCTGTAACCTACAAGTTATATTGGTGTTCAGCTCAAGGTGTAATTAATATTACTGATTTTAGGGCAAAGCCGCTTAAACCTGCTTGTGATAATATTTGGGATTATTGGGCTTCTTTGGCGAATCAATCGAAATATACCGAATTATCTATGTCTATAGACTCTTTTGAATATGCTGCTTCAAAAGAGGCTGAAGATAATATTGGATATGTTTTTGCTTTAGCATTTGGATTTTTTTGTCCAAATGATCTTTTACGCATTAATTATCATACACAATTATGCTATAATTATTGTCTAAAATTCACCAAAAAAGGAGATTGGCCACCTTTTGAAATATTTAAGGTTAATTGTGGTACTAAATGTTGCAAGAGAACTAGGATGTTATGTGTTTTAAGCACAGGTGGTGTGTATACAAGTAATGAAATTTATGAACTTTTAGGTGGTAGTTGTGATAATGGAAACGTTGATTTGTGGTCGGAATGTGATGGAGGTTTTATTCTTGGTGAATGCACCGGTAGAGAATGTGGACCACCACCTACAAATTAGAACTATATTATTAACAAATTACGGGGGATATTAGTCCCCCTGCTTTTAATAAATTAAAACAAATATGATGAAAAGAAAATTTTACTTTATTTTACTGATGATATTTCCCATAGAGCTATTAATGGCTCAATCGAATCCTCTAGCATTGTACGAACCTTTTAAATTTGAGGATTACACTCCCAAATGGAAACATATCGTTTTTGATACTACGATTGTAGGCAGAGTTTTTTTGTCCGGTGAAGATACCTTGTATTACGATGGATGGTCTCATTTTTTTTCTGGATTTGATGATTATACTACTGTGATTAATGATTCAAATTTATTTATAGTCACAGATTTATCAAATTTTTTTGAAGGAGCCTATATCGAAAAGATTGATATAAAAACAGGAAAAGTATTGTGGAATGATAACTTTGATAAACGCAATATGCAAAGAAGAGAGCTTCCTATTTATGCAAGTATGTATTCTGAAAATTTAGAAATAATTGGTTATAAGCAATTATATAATGAATTTCCAAAACCACCCGGTTCTTTATGGCTAAGAGGCATATTATCAAAAAGAATTTATAATACTGATGATGGAGAATTACAAGAGACATTCTTTGCAGATGAAAATGATTCGCTAACTAAATTATTATTCATTCCACTAGAAATTTCCAAAGGTACTTCCAAGTATTTATTCCCATTTTTAGAGGGGTATCAATTCATTAAACATTTTCCTCTTTTAAATTTAAAAAATATAGATTTTAACATAAGTTATTTAGACAAAAATAGTTATGTGAATTATGATACTTTAGTATCTACCCCATATACATTCCCCAAATTGGAATATGTTAAATTATTCAAAATTAATAACGACACAATTATTGGAGTAATCCATTCAGATAAAGACGATCAATCAAAAACAGATAGTTTTGAATTGAAATTTTACTTATTTGATAGATTATTTAATATAATTGATAGCTTTAATCTTGAAAATACAATTCCGGCAGCTTTCACTTATAGAATAGTACATACATCAAATTCTTCATTTATTATTGAAGGTATTGATGAAATAAATAATACTAAAGTTGCTTTTTTTTCATCAATAGACTATAAGGGAAATTTATTGGAAACTGTATATTTGAAAAATGATGACAACATTCCCTTTCCAAGAGAAAAATCTGCTAAATTGAAATTAAAATATGAGTCAGGAATGTTGTTTATTACAGTAGATAAAAAAAATGGATCTTGGTATCTTAATATATATAAATCTGATGGTAATGGTACATTTTTATTATTAAAATCATTAAAGATTACTCCTAACAATCATAAAATAGAACCTATGAAGCTATTTCAAATAAATAGTGGAGATATTATATTAAAGTGTATTGATAGGAATTATAATTATTCCGATAGAATGAATTCTCCGATTGCTATTACTTGGATATGTTTTTCAGCGGAAGATTTGGGATTGCAAGGCACATCGACCCGTGATTTAACCGGACAATACAACAAATTATCTCTGTTGCCAAATCCGGCAAAAGACATACTGAAAATACAATCTGACCATATAAACATTAATAAAATCAAGATGTATGACATGCTTGGCAGATTGGTTATGGATAAAAATGTACCGAATGAAAACACTTATACCGTAAATGTAGCTTCACTGTTACCGGGAATATATTCGGTTAAGGCGATCGGAAAGGAAAAGTACGCCGAATCTGCTATTTTTGTAAAAGAATGATAGGTGGGGTAAAGTTTAAAGTGCAAAGGACAAAGGACAAAGTTCAAAGGACAAAGTTTGGAAGATAAAAGATAAAAGTACAAAGATAATTGTGAATTATGAATAGTAAATTATAAGTTAAAAAGCCGGCTTTGAAGTCATGCTAGCGCATGCTTTCAAGTCCTGGAAGGCGTTTCAAATT
>JALSPK010000099.1 GCA_026986005.1 Saprospiraceae bacterium | reverse complement strand
AACAAAAAAGGAAAGATTTGTTATCATTTCTTGCTGATAAGGATATCCTCATGATTGAAGATGATGCTTATGGTGATTTGTATTTTGACAATGAGATAAAAGGTATTGTAAGACCGATGAAATGCGATGATCCGGATGATGTTACAATTTGCTATACTGGTAGTTTCTCTAAAATTTTAGGACCGGGATTCAGATTAGGTTGGCTATTAGTAAATCAGGAAGTCTATGAGAAATGCGAATTGATAAAACAAGCTATGGATGCATGCTCTCCTAACTTCACTCAGGTTCTTGCCAATGAATTTTTGAACAATGGTACAATTTATCCTTATTTGGACAAACTACGAGATAATTATGGAAGAAGACGTGATATGATGAATGAAGCACTATTAAAGTATATGCCAAGTTATATCAAATGGAATATACCTCGTGGGGGATTTTATTTCTGGTTTGAAATGCCCCCCAAATTCAATGCTTCGGAAATAATGCCAATCGCAATAGAGAAAGGTGCTGTTTTTGTCTCCGGTAAGACTTTTGATCCTGCCGGAGTAAAGAACAATAACTTCAGATTGTCTTTTTCAAATATGGATATTGACCAAATAGAAGAAGGAGTGAAAATAATCGCTGAATCAATAATTGAATATCAAAGTACGTTAAATTAAAAAAATATTTATATTCGCACAAAAATATTAAAAATGCCAAATATATCAACAAAAGGGAAATTAATGCCCGAATCACCCATAAGAAAATTAGTCCCATTTGCTGAAGCAGCAAAATCCAGAGGAGTGCATGTCTATCATCTGAACATTGGACAACCGGATATATCAACTCCTCAAATAGCTTTGGATGCAATAAAAAATTATGATAAAAATGTTATCGCTTACTCGCATTCTGCAGGAAATTTGACCTATAGAAATAAGCTGGTGAAGTACTACAAAGATAATGACATCATCATCGAAGCTGATGATATAATAGTAACAACAGGTGCTTCTGAGGCTTTGCTGTTTACTATTCAATCAATCATGAATCCGGGAGAAGAGATTATCATTCCTGAACCATTCTATGCAAATTATCTGGGATTTGCTGTAAATGCTGGTGTTACCATCACTCCTATTCCATCATCAATAGAAAGTGGCTTCGCTTTACCTCATATTGAAGATTTTGAAAAAAAGATTACAAACAACACAAAAGCCATTATGGTCTGTAATCCAAATAACCCCACAGGGTATTTATATTCTAAAGAAGAATTGGAAATATTAAAAGAGTTAGCTTTGAAATATGATTTGTATCTAATTGCTGATGAAGTATACAGAGAGTTTGTATATGACGGCAAAAAACACTTTTCTATTATGAATCTTGAAGGTTTGGAGCAGAATACTATACTAATTGATTCCGTCTCCAAAAGATATAGCGCATGTGGTTTTAGAATAGGGATGATGATTTCAAAAAACAAAGAATTAATGTCTACTGCTCTAAAATTTGCTCAAGCAAGATTAAGCCCTCCATCTTATGGACAAATAGGCGGTGAAGCGGCTTTGGACACCCCTCAATCGTATTTTGATGAGGTGCTTTCAGAGTATTTAAGCAGACGGGATATTGTAGTCGAAAGCATAAATAACATAAGGGGCTCATATTGTCCTAACCCAGCAGGGGCTTTTTATGTTGTAGCAAAACTTCCAATAGATAATAGCGATAGATTTTGCAAATGGCTGTTAGAAGATTTTAATTTCAACAATAAAACCGTTATGATGGCTCCGGCAACAGGTTTTTATTCAACAAAAGGAAAAGGAGAGGATGAAGTCAGAATCAGCTACGTACTTAATGTTAATGACTTAAAAGAATCAATGAATGTATTAAAAGAAGCTCTGGAGGTTTATCCAGGAAGAAAATAATTAGTATCTAACTTTATCGACAGATACAATTTAATCGCAGGTTTTGAAACTAAAAGAATCTAGAAATTTATCCATATTCTTATTCAAGGAGTATTTCTTGGTGGAAAAAACTTGAAGAGAATAAAAATAAGAGTTTGATAAGATAAGTTTACCTTTCATTACTTTATCGCCTTTTTGCAGTTCTAGACGATATATAACAGTAGGGCAACCTTTGTCTGTCGTTGGATTTGAATATAATAGCTCAGCATTAAGATTGTCTTTTATATTATTCAGGGTATTTAATAGATAATCCTGTTTTGTCATTGCACTATCTCCAAAGAAAATAATCTCATCCAATTTGTAATAGTTCAGTAAATATAGTGAATTTTGAGTAGAATCGGGGGCTGAAGCTAAAAACACGGTATTGATCATTGTTTCACCTATATCAGTTCTAATTATTTTCTCCTTTGTAACAGGTTTTGCAGGGAAATAAGCGGTAAAAGCTGATTCTTTGTCAGCGTAACTAATCCAATTCAATGCTTGAGTAAACAACAAGGTATATATCAATAATAGTGATTTCATATAATTATTTTTCCTTTAGTAAGTCTTGTATAACTAATGGGAAGTATTTATATTCAAGTTCATGAACCTTAGTAGCGATTTGTTCAGGAGTATCGCTTTTAATTATTTTTACATTTGCTTGAAAAATGATATTTCCTTCATCATAATGCTCATTGACATAATGAATAGTAATCCCCGTTGATTTATCTCCTGATTCTTTAACACTCCGATGAACTTTCATGCCATACATTCCTTTACCTCCATAACGAGGTAATAGTGCAGGATGTATATTGATTATTTGATTTTTATACTTATTAATAAGAAAAGCAGGAATTAACCATAAAAATCCGGCCAAAACTATTAAATCAAGATTAAAATCAGCAAGTAATTCGAGAAATTTGATTCTATTATTAAATATATTTTTATCAATAATTAATAAGGGTATATCATAATTTTTTGCAATATCAATTACTCCTGCTAATGGATTGTTCGTAACAATAACTTTAACGCAAATTGAAGAATCTTTAAAATGATTTAGAATATTTTCTGCGTTAGTACCTTGCCCTGATGCAAATATAGCGATATTCATGGGTAATGCTATCTGATTATATCCTTGTACCTATCAATACCGGACGGATCAATTTTAGACAGAAGATTATAAACAGAATTACGTTGAGCATAACCTGCTCCTTTAAATATCTCAACCAATTCATCCCTTTTATCATTGACAAACAATTTCACAACTGCATTTTGAGGATACAAATCAGAAAGTCGTCCAACTTCTTTCAAAGCACTAATAATTACAGCTCTTCCTTTAGCCGGATCTTCGCTCATAATATCTAATCCCATTCGATGATATTCATAAAAAGATTGTCTGTAGTTACGAAATTTGGGATTTCTCATATAATCAACCATCCAATATCTATTATCTTTTTTGCCATTAATATGCCACGATTTAATATTTTGATTGGTCAAAGGAACATTATCAACGACTTCCCTTGCTTTATCAAAATATCTGTCACCTCCCATTGTTGCAAAAGAATCATAATCCAGACCAAGCATAAAATAACCATAAAATGAAAGTATTGCGGACAGATCATCAATAAAAACAGTAGTACTGATATCAATAGGTTGAAGTTCTTCATAAACAAATGAATATCCTTTATCAATCCAATTTAAAGTAACTGTTTTGTAATTACTATTGTAAACAGGTCGTAGGCATTGAATCGAAAAATCAGCTACAAATGATGTAGAGGAAGTTTCATTTGTAATATTTATCAATATATTTGCTTCAATCTTTTCGTAATCTTCATAGTCATCTACTGTCCATTTTGAATTGTTGAAAAACTCATTAATTGACTTTTCCATTAGCTTAAAAACCTTAGGATCAACTAATTTTAGCTTTGGAGTCTGAACTGTAACCTTTACTTTAAATTCTTGAGAAAAAATACGAGTTGAAAAAAATGATATTAATACAAAAATAAAAATTAATTTACGCATAGCTATTAATTTGTTTATAAACTTTGATAACTTAACATGAACTATTAAATTATAGAATAAGTTGTTGAAAATCCTTTCATAATATTAGCTCTAATTCATTCAAGATATCACTAGCAACTTTTTTCTTAGATTTTAACTCATAGTTAGAAATCTTATTGTCTTTTGAGCTTATTATTGTTACTTTATTGGTATCATACCCAAACCCAGCTCCTTTATCTTTTAGTGAATTTAAAACTATCATATCAAATTTCTTCTTAGCAAGCTTTTTTTTAGCATTTACCAATTCTGAATCAGTCTCAAGTGCGAAACCAATCATCACTTGACTATTTGTTTTTCTATCACCTACCTCTTTTGCAATATCAGTTGTTTTTTTTAACGTCAACTCCAAATTGCCATCTTTTTTCTTAATCTTTACATTTGATACTTCAGCAGGCGTATAATCCGCGACAGCTGCCGCCATTATAAATATATCTTGCTCTTGCATATTTGTAAAAACAGCCTGAGCCATATCTTCTGCACTTTGTACATTAATAATATTTAAACCTTCAGGAATATCAATTGTCACAGGACCTAAAACTAGAGTCACCTCAGCCCCCCTATTCTTACATTCTTCCGCCAAGGCAATACCCATTTTCCCTGTACTTCTATTTCCTATATACCTTACAGGATCTATCTTTTCATAAGTTGGTCCAGCAGTAATAAGAATTTTTTTTCCATCCAGTGATTGTTTCTTGTTAAATATATCAGTAATATAGTTAAAAATAAATTCAGGTTCGGCCATTCTCCCCTCTCCTACCAGCCCGGAAGCCAACTCTCCGTCTCCTACCGATATTACCTCTACATTTCTATTGATCAATTCTTTAATATTGTCCTGCGTAGAAGTATGATGCCACATATCCAAATCCATTGCCGGTGCTATAACAACATGACATCTTGCAGAAAGATACGTTGTTAACAAAAGATTATCAGCTATGCCACATTTCATTTTTGCAATGGTATTAGCTGTAGCAGGAGCAATTAAAAACAAATCAGCCCATAAGCCCAATTCAACATGACTGTACCAAGTTCCGTTTTCAAAAAACTCAAGCAGGACATCATTCTTTGATAATGTACTTAGAGTCAGAGGGGATATAAATTCTTTCGCACTCTGTGTCATTATAACCTTTATATTATAACCGTTTTTAACAAAGAATCTTACCAAATAAGCCGCTTTATATGCAGCTATACTACCAGTTATTCCCAAAAGAATATTCTTTTTCACTTCTGATTTTTATTTGAGATAACTAGTCGATTGTATTTCCCTCTTCATCCCTATATTCATATTCCAACTTATCCTCAAGATATTCATTCATAACAATCATAGCAGGACTTGGTAATTTTTCATAAAATTTGGTGATTTCTATTTGCTCTCTATTCTCTATTACCTCTTCTATAGATTCATGTGTCAAAGTAAAATCTTCTAATTTAGATTTTAGTTCTTCCTTCAAATCATAAGTTATGAACTTTGTCCTTTTAATAATTATTGCCAAAGCTTCATAAATACTATTTACACCCTCTTTTTCTATAAATTTATTAATATCCTTGGGTGTAATATTAGGGTCTTGTCCCTGAACTCTAGCTTTTATATCTTTTGTCATCTTTAAATTTTTTTAGTTCTAACAACGAATTTTTATATATTTTTCTAACTTTTTCAATTCTTTTGCTTTTGGGGAATTTTTTCACAAACGCTTTATATTTTTCAATAGTTGAAGTATATCTTTCTTCCTTTCGCTCGTAAATACTATTTTTTGCATAATTATATGCTGATTTTAGTATCAAGTATCTGACATCCTCTTCCCTATCTGTTTCAGGATAATCTTTCAACATATTCTCCAGAGACACGATTGCGGAAACATAACTTTTAATATTGAAATATAATTCACCAGCTTTGTAAGCTTTTTCCTCAAGCTTTTTTCTTAATTCATCAATATTTTTATTACACTCTTCGACCTTATCACTTTTAGGAAATGTATTAACAAAAAGTTGAAAGTCATCTATTGCTTTCAAAGTTTCTCCTTGATCTAATTGAGCGTCTGGTGACATTAAATACTCGGAATAAGCTGCCATATAAAGAGCCTCTTCTCTTTTGGGGCTGTTTATAAACGAGTTGGCATAACTCTTAAAATAATGTGCTGCTAAAATATAATCCTCCAATTGATAATAAGTATTTGCAAAATTAAAGAATAATTCTTCTGCTTGTTTCTTTCCTTTGTAATATGGGAGCACAATTTCATACAGGGTCTGTGCTTTTAGATAATCTCCGTCTTGGTAATATTTATTAGCACTAACAAATATTTTTTCAGGTTCATTACTAGTTCTTAATTTTTCAAAAGAAGATTTACATGAAGCAAATAAAATAATTATCAAGATTATTAAAGGTGAAATTACATTTTTAATTTTTAACATATTTTATATTTTATAGGCTTTTATATCTTTAACTTTCATTCAATGTGTTTTTATAACAATCTATAACGAAACAAAAGAATATTTGTTTAAACAATTATCTTAATAAATTAATAATACCTTGCCCCAAATACTCTTTATCCTTACAAATATACTTCACTTTATAGACATACTTACCTGGATTTATCTTTTCATTTTTATAATTCCCATCCCAACCTTCATTCTTGTCAATTGTTCTAAATACCCTTGTCCCCCATCTATTATAAACTTCAAAAGATTTAAGTTTATCGACAATAAAATTATTACTTATTTTTATAATATCATTAAGACCGTCTCCATTAGGTGTAAAACTATTCGGTAAAAGTAGTTTTTCACAATCCAATTTATCTTTATCCAAAATATGTATAAATATGGAATCTTTGCAAGTTTTTCCTTTCATCAAAAAATATATATAATATTTGGTCGATTTCTCTGGTGTAATCGTAGGATTAAGAATATTTGGATCAGACAAATCCTGTTTATCGCTCCAATTAAAGTTATCAGCACAAGTAGGCCCCATCTCAATATCTATTCCATCTCCCAAGAAAATAGTAGTGTCTTGATTCAATATCTTATCAGAAAGTATTCTTCTCTTTCTAAGCTCAAGTTCATTGAGAGCATAATTAAAAACTTTAAATTGATCAATCCTACCTTTAAACCTCTGAAAGCTACTATTTATATCATAAACACAGGAATTATTGGAAATAGATAAAATATTTCTATTAGAAAAAACATATTTGTCTCCTGAATTTTTGTTTTCGCTTACTTTACCATCTAAGTAAATAAAATATTTAAAACCATTTCTTACTACTGCAAAATGATGCCAGCATTGGCTGTCATCTAATGGTAGTCTGAGTTCAATATTTACAAATTCTGATCCTCTAGCCAAAAATCTAACCTCATTGATGCTTGGAAAATACTGTATCGAAAAACTAGAATCTCCTGAACATTCATTTTTAAATGAAACCAGATCAACTATATCAAATTTATTAAAGACCGAAAAATAAAATTCAAGTGTGAAGTCACTATTAAATAAAAAATTGACCTTATCGTCAAAGTTGATACCATCTTTGACACCATCAAACTCAAATGATTCCCCTTCTAATCCACATTCGCATTTCGCATCATCTATTAAAATCAATTTTGCTGCTAATGATCCATTATCAACAATATTGCAATCATCAAAATCTACATCAACTATTGGAGTCTGAGCATTCAAACTAATGTAGAGAAAACTTAAAAGAAGTAAATTTATTATTCTAAAAAACATAATGACTAATTCGTGAAAAATTTTATTCAACTTCTTTTACTGTCCAAAAAGTCCTGATAAACCTCCGGGCATTAAAGAGTTAAGTATATCCTGTGTTGATGCTTCTGCTATCTTATCAGCCTCCTTCATAGCTTTATTAATGGTCAAAACCAAAATATCTTCCAGCTCCGCATTGTCTTCAAATTGTTTATTGATCGTAATGTCCAAAATATCTTTTTTACCGTTTACTACAACCTCCAATTCACCGTGATCGCTTTTTTTTAATATTTCAGTTTCCTTAAGCTTGGCCTCAATCTTTTCCTGCTGTTCATTCACATTTCCTAATAGATCGTCAAACATATAATCAAGATTTATTATTTATACAAAATATAACTTATATAATACACAAAATATTATACCTCTTTCCAAACTTTTAGAAAAAGATTTGCAAAGATAGCATTCTTTTTATAAAAGATAGCTAAAAACTAGGTATTTTTAAATTATTTAAGGAGTCCTTTTACAATTACAAGTTTTAGACAAATACTATTTTAAAAAAGTTCGTAGTTATATAGTGTCTGTCTATAAAATCATTAAAATTTAAAAATAATCTTTTTGCGATATTTTCACCTTCCTCAACTCGCACCATACTCAATATTTTTTATCACATTATTTCAACTTACGAAACATATTAAAACTTATAATTAAACCTCAACTCAAATTTTACATCGTTGTATGAAATAGTTATATCCTTAATTTCGGCTTCATTAAAAAAACTTTTGTCCCATTTGTCATTAAAAGCCCAGTTAAATAGGACACCGGGAGCGATAGAAATCTTTTCTGTAACCGGAATGAGAAAACCTACACCAACACCTACTTTAAAGTAAATATTATTAAATGTTTGTACTAAATTATCTTTATCAATAGTTTTTTTCTCATAATTAAGTGAAGGAGCTATTATAAAAAATAAATGTTTTTCAAAAAATTTGTTTCTTATCGAAAAATCGGGACATCCACAATCACCTTCCATATTCAGCGGATAAATAATTATTGGCATTTCAAACATATACCTTTGGTAGCTTAATCCGAAGTTATCTTTTGGAGAAAATTGTAAATTTATACCGGGCAATAATTCAAATCCGGTACTCTCAATTTGATATCTATAAAAAAGTCCAAAGCCAAAATTATTTCGAAAAATATTTTCATCATACTCAAATTGCCTATTTAATCTTTCTTCTACGCTAGAATATGAAGCCAGAGAATAACTCGTTTTAAGTCCGATTTGAGAAAAACCAGTTTGAATCAAAAAAAAGATTATAATAAAAACTTGGCATACCAATAAAATACTATTTAACGATTTTTTCACTTTCATAACAATTCATTTTTGAAAATAAACGTAAATAAACAAAAAAAAGGATAAAACAACAGCCTTATCCTTTTATAAAGTTTAAATTCGGTATTCAGAAGACTAAATACTCTCTGTTTCCACCAATTTTGCTAATAAATCAGCATACTGAACAAATAATAAATCTTTTCCTTGATATTCAATTTCTGTTCCTGAGAACTTTTTGAAATAGACATAATCTCCAACTGAAATGCCTGGATTCTCTATATTCCCAATTGCAACGACTTTGCCGTATTGAGGTTTTTCTTTAGCTGTATCGGGGATTATAATCCCTCCTTGAGTTTTTTCTTCAACTTCAGCCATTTCCAATAATACATATTCTTGTAAAGGTTGTAATTCTTTCATTTTCTTAAAATTTTATAACTTTAATTAATTTAATCCTAATAATCTATTTATTTTCGGCTTATCAAAGCCTACTATCATTTGTCCTTCTATTTCTGTCTGTGGCACACCCATTTGTCCACTTTTTCTCTTCATTTCTTCAGCAATTGCAGGATTTGCAGCAACATCAATGTACCTATATTTAACGTTTTTTTCATTGAAATAATCTCTAATTCTCTTACACCATGAACAACTAGGGGTTCCATAGACCACTACCCTCTTTTGCTTTTTCCCTTCTTCCCCTCCTGAAACTTTTGAATAAATTCCATTAATTACAGATTTATAATAATCTTCTGTCATGCATCCTTTGATTACATTTTTCAATTCCTGTCCTTCAAATTGAAGAAGAGATGGAACAGAGGAAATATTAAATTGAGAATGTACATCTCTAGTTTCTGCAACATTCACCTTTAATAATGTAAATTCATTATTTAAAATTTGTCCCTCCAACCGACCTAAAGCACATTCACTAGACTCCGAGCCCTTTTTGTACAACAGCACAAATCCCTTATCACTTTTCTCCAATTCAGTTTGCAATTCAGCAAATGATTTAACACTCTTCAAACTCATTTTACATAAACTATTTTGTTCACCTATTATTATCAATTAATATACCAATTTAAATAATCAGACAATTTAATGTAAAAAATGTTCAATTGAAACACATTTTGTCACACCAATTCAAATTTCTTGAATCTCACAAGTTTTTAATGCCATTTTGGCGCAAACTGAAAAAAAATAAAATTTTTAACAATTAATGCAGCATTAAGCTATTAGAATGCATCAACTTATAAAAGATATTATATTTTCATATATTTGAAACAAAAATACTATACTATGAAGACACTTTTACGAATTTTACTGCTCTATTTCATTGCTTTTTCTATTAATTTGAGTTTTGCTAATTCTTTTAATCACTCCATACTTCCCGATGAAAAGAGCTCCAAAGCTAAAATTCCCTGGATTAAAAACACAGGGCAATTCCCTGCTGAAATTGAGTTTTCATCAAAAAGTTTTTTGGCTGATATATATATTGATAAGTATAGAGGCATCAATTATCTATTACCTGTTGATGGTAATGCTCCCCTTTTAGTCAAAGAATCGTTTATCTCCTCTGTTTTGCCTACTGAAAAAATAATTGGTGAAGGTAAAGCAAATACGAGTATAAATTATTTTAAAAACGGTGTTAATTTCACAAATATCCCTACATTCAATTCCCTACAGCTAGGAGAAATTTGGGATGGAATAGAAGTCAGGTTGGTTTCAACTAATAATAATTTCGAGAAGATATTTATATTAAAACCTGATGCTAATGTTGAAGATATAACCATAAAGATAACCGGCACAAAGGATTTATGCATAACTTCCACCGAGGAATTACAAATGGATTTGGATAATAGAGCGATAGCTTTCACTAGACCAATTGCTTGGCAGGATATCAATGGAAAAAGAAAAGATGTGGATGTTTTTTATCGTATTTATCAAGGCACTAAAGATTTGTTTTACGGATTTGAACTAGGCTCATACAATACTAATTACCCAGTAATTATAGATCCCTTGCTTTCTGCTACCTACCTTGGAGGAAATTTGCTTGATTATGCTAAAAAAATCAAAGTCGGGAATTCCGGTGGAGTATATGTAGCGGGTTCAACTGGGTCACTAGACTTTCCTGCTGTTCAACAGTCTTATGACCCCATTCACAATGGTGAAACAGATGTCTTTATTGCGCTTTTCAGCAATGATCTCAACGATCTCAAATCATGTACATTCATCGGGGGAAATTACGATGATTATCTATTCGACATGACAATTGACGACAATGACAATATATACATTACTGGCAAAACAGAATCTCCCGATTACCCTACCACAGTCAATGCATTTGATACGAGTTACAATAGTTCGGGAATTAAAAGCTATAGTGATATAATTATTTCTATGTTTAATTCACATCTTGACTCACTAATATATTCTACTTTTGTTGGAAACGATTTTGACGATTTTGCAACAGCAATAGATATCGATAACCAAGGCGATATATTAATTACAGGTTTTTCTGAAAATGGGATTTTACCGGTAGGAATACCCCAGTTTAATCCAATAACAAAAGATTTAATCTTTTTCAAAATGGACAATACTTTAAGCAATCTTCTCGCTTCAAATAGTATAAGCTCAGACAGTACAATAATTGCTTCTGATATTGCTCACGACAGTTATGATAATATTTTTATTACGGGAAACACAAACGGAAAAGACTTTCCGGCAACGACCGGTGCATTTGCAGATACTTTAACAGGAGAGGTTGATATTTTTGTTTTAAAACTAAATAATGATTTAAATAATATAATAGCAGCAACATACCTTGGTGGCAAATCAATTGACCTTTCTTCTGCTATTTTAATAGATAACTCTGACAATATTGTGCTCACCGGAGGGACATTATCAAAAAGATTCCCTACTTCTCAAAGTGCTTATGATACGATATACGCCAATAATAACATAAATCCATTACCGGATGCATTTGTTTGTATATTAGACAATAGTTTACATTCATTAAAATATTCTACTTTTATTGGCGGACATGGTGATGATGCCGGTAGCGATATATCCTTTGATACCCTAGGAAATATTTTCATTACAGGGACTACTAATTCTGTTGATTTTCCTGTTTTTTGCAATTCTTTTGACAATTCATATAATGGCGGGGAAGATTGTTTTGTAATAGGTTTAAATTCGGATTTGACCCGTTTAAAAGCTTCTACACTGTACGGAGGCAAACACAATGACCATGCCTATTCTCTATTTATTGATAAAAAAAACGATGTCTTTGTAACCGGATATACTGAATCATCCGATTTAATTTCCTTTACATCTTATGACAATAGTTTCAATGGCGGAGTTGGAGACGGTTTAGTTTTTAAAATATCTGCCAATTTGGATAAACCTTACCCGTGTTGTTCGCAGTTGATAGCACCTCAAAATAATTCAACCGGAATAAATAGAGATGTGAAATTAAACTGGACAAGTGCTAGAGGCGCTACAGGTTATTACCTATCTATTGGTACCAACATCGACTCTTTAGAAATATTAAATCATTTTGACAATGGAAATAGTTTGGAATATATTGTGACGGGTTTACCATGTGGAGAAACGATTTTGATCCATATTTATCCCTATAATAGTAATGGAATAAATAACAATTGTGAATTATTCAAATTTGATACCAGAGAACCTTTTACTGAAGAATCAGTCTTTGATATATGTGTGGGAGACAGTATAAATTGGAGAGATAGTATCTATTTTCAATCTGGAGTATTTAATGATGTCTATACTGACATATATGGATGTGATAGTACTTACTCAATGCAGTTAAACGTACATCAGCCATACTTCAAAGTAGATACCGCATCTATTTGTAGTAATGAGTCTTATACTTGGAATGGGAATATATACTATAAGCAAGGTCAATATACTATTGCTGATACGACAATATATGGATGCGATAGTACTAATCAATTAAATTTAATTGTAAATGAAATTTTTATTCAAAAAGACACTATCCGTATCTGTCAAGGAGAATATATTTTTTGGCAAGGACAAAATTATTCTTATCCTGGCAATTATATTAAAACTTACACCGATTCTAATGGCTGTGATAGTACTTATTATTTGAAATTAATAGTCAACCCATCATATTTAATTGAAGAGAACACTTCGATTTGCTTAGGAGATTCTTATTTTTGGCAAGGGAATATTTATTATACCTCAGGAATTTTTTACAGGTCTTATACAAGTATTTTCGGTTGTGATAGCACTTACAAACTTGATTTAAGCGTAAATCCCATCTACAATATTTCTATTACACCATCAATTTGTCAGGGTGATACGTTTTTCTTTCAAGGTACTGCATATACAGAAACAGGTGAATACATGGTAAATTTACAGACAATTGAAGGCTGTGATAGTACTATAAACATTTTTCTAAACGTCAATCTAAATTATTTTACTGAAGATACCATAACGATTTGTGAAGGAGATACAATTTACTTCGGAGATACCGCCTATTCCAAAGCAGGAGAATACACTATAAATAAGCAAACTATTAACGGATGCGATAGTATTACCCAACTTGTGCTTTTTGTGAATCCATCTATTTTATCCTACGACACATTGTCCATTTGCAATGGCGACACGATTTATTGGCAAGGTATTCAAATAACGGAAGCAGGAGATTATTCAAACACAGGATCGTCTGATTGTGACAGCATTGTCAATTTGAATGTATCTGTTCACCCCTATTATCAGTTTTATGATACAATCTCGATATGCAATGGAGACACGATACAATGGCAAGGTAAATTTTTACTAGTACCGGGCAATTATACTAGTGAATATCAGACTACAGAAGGCTGTGATAGTAGTTATTTTTTAACTCTCAAATTAGAACCTAGTTATTATATTGTCGAAGAAACTGAAATCTGTCAAAATGATTCAATAATTTGGCAGGATACTCTCATAAATACTCCGGGAATATACTTTGCAAATTACGAAACTATCAACGGTTGCGATAGCAATTATCAGTTAACTGTAATACAAACCTTAATAGATACTTCAGTAATTATTTCAGGAGATACTCTCTTTGCAGTATTTGATAGCAATGCTACGTATCAATGGCTTAATTGTCCTGATTTTGATATAATCAATAATGAGGATGATTATATATATGCACCATCTGTAAGTGGATCGTATGCGGTCAGAATAGTAAATGGAGGATGCATCGACACTTCAAATTGCCATACAGTTATGAGTTCGGGAACGTTTAATCTTGGTAAATCACAAATAGTATCAGTTTACCCGAACCCTATTTGTAAAGACCATTTATTTATTAATATTTCAAATTATACCGGATTGTTTTCAATTAAAATAAATAACTTACAAGGCAAAGAAGTAATATCTCATAGTAAATTCAAAGTCAATGAACCTATTTCTATCGATAAATTAAAAGCCGGAGTATATATCGTAACAATTGACTTTAATAAAATAATAAAACATATAAAAATCATAATACTAAGGTAGAATGTATCAATACAAATAGGAATAAAACAAAAAAGGGCTGTCTCCATTAGAAACAGCCCTTTTTCTAAATACTTAAATTATTTCACTTTAATAGAATTAACTTTTTTAGCACTTACTTTTCCTGTACTTTTTGCTTTTTTAGCATTTGGATCTTCTTTTCTATCAACAAGACCTTTTAATTTTAATACAACTTTTCCGCCATCTAAGTTACCTGTCACAGTAATTGACTTATTTTGAGGAGCTCCACCCGGGCGACCTCTTCTTTTTGTATCAAATTTAGCATGAATAACTCCACTTTCACCGGGAGCAATTGCATTCCTTGGCCAAGTCGGAACAGTACACCCGCAACTAGCTTTCACTTTCTTAAGTACTAATGGCTCTGATCCGGTATTAGTGAATTTATAATCATGCTCAACTATAGTTCCTTCCATCACTTTACCAAAATCATAAGTCATTTTCTTAAATTCTACTTTTGTTGTAGGACCAACAGGTTCTTCTTCCTGTTTTTTCAAAACATCTTTAGGATTTCTAGTAGCATTATTTACTTTATCCTTTGCACTTGTCAATTGGTCTCTAGCAGCATCTTTAACTTTCGAATCTTCTTTACATGATTGCATTACAAACATCGTTGCAAATAAAACCACTAATAATAAACTAACTCTTTTCATAACATTCATTTATTTAAATTATAAAATTATTTCTTAGGAATGTGCAAAAGTATTATAATTTTTAATTTAATAAAAAAAATATCAAAAAAAATAAACAATTAACATCATATTAACAACAATAAGCAATAATTTTACATATCTTTAGGTATAATTTAATTATATATTGTTTTTTTACCTTATATCAATACTATATTTATGGAATCATACAAGCTAAAAGAAGTTCAAGATTATATCAAGCAAGTAATAACTTTAAACTTTGAAGATAGCATTTGGATTGATGCTGAAATATCTCAAGTAAAAGAAGTAAGGGGACAGGTCTATCTTGAATTTATAGAGAAAAATGAAAACTCTCTTCAAATTACAGCAAAAGCTCAAGGTGTCATTTGGTATAAGACCCAATTGTTTGTCAAAAAAAAACTGGGAGATCTATACGATTCAATTCTACAGGACGGAAGGCAAATACGGTTCAAAGCAAAAATCGAATTTCATGAAATCTATGGGCTAAAACTTAATATTCAAGACATCGAACCTTCTTACACCATGGGCATGGTTGAAATTAATAGGCAGAAGACAATTGCCAAACTTAAAAAAGAAGGACTTCTATTCAAAAATAGAGAGCAAGAATTACCGCTTGTAATAAAAAATGTAGCAGTTATAAGCTCAGAAAGAGCAGCCGGATTACAAGATTTCTATGAACATTTGAATAACAATTCTTACGGATATAAATTTACTACAAAATTATTTGATTCAAGCATGCAAGGAAGCAATGTAGAAAGAGATATAGTAAAAAATCTTAATGCCATTAAAGAAAAAACATCATTATATGACTGTGTAGTTATAATTAGAGGAGGGGGCTCCAAAATGGATCTATCGTATTTTGACAATTATAATATATGTGCTAATGTAGCAAAATTCCCAATTCCAGTGTTGACGGGAATTGGGCATGATATTGACCAAAATGTAATTGAAATGGTAGCTCACTCACCCTTGAAAACCCCTACTGCAGTTGCTGATTTTTTAGTTGAAAACAACTTGGACTTTGAAATGAAGTTAAACATTGTTCATCTAAGTATTATTGAACAAATCAAAAATAGTATTGTATCTCAAAATAATACTTTAGAGTATCTTCATAATAATATTAAAACAAAAATAATATTGTCGATATCAAATGAATATAACAATGTCAAAAATAAACATACAACAATTCGAAATCAAATAAAGAATATTTTCATTAAAGAAAATAATAAACTGTCAGAGATAAAGAACTTAGTAAATTATTCGAATCCTAAGAGAATACTATCAAAAGGGTATTCATTGACTACTAAAAATGGAAAAATAATTACGAGTATTACAAATATAGATAAAGGAGATGTTATAAACACTGTACTTCACGATGGAGAATTTAAGAGTATAGTTAATTAGTGTCTGTCCACAAAGTCATTAAAATTTAAAAATTATCTTTTTGCGAGATTTCTACTTTATTCAAATTACTGATGCTAAGGCATCACTAATCCTCAGAAAGACAAAAATCTCATCAAAAATCTTTATTTTTCAAAAATTAAGCACTTTATAGACAGACACTCATTAGTGTCTGTCCACAAAGTCATTAAAATTTAAAAATTATCTTTTTGCGATTTTTTTACTTTTCTAAAATTTACCCGTTAGCAAAAAACTAATAACCTTTTGTTTTAAGTTGTTTGCCGGAAGATATCTTATGCTAATATCTGGTCGGTTGTATCTGGTAATTACAGGTTTTTCTCTACTAAAAACATCAAAAGAATATCGTCCATGATACATTCCGATACCACTCTCTCCTACTCCACCAAAAGGCAGACGATTATTGATAAATTGAACAACCGTATCATTTATAACAGCTCCACCAAATGAATATTTATCAATAAAATGGTTTCTGAATTTTTTATTATTTGAAAATATATAAAATGACAATGGATTGGGAAATTTTTCGATAATATTATCTATCTCTTCTCTGCTTTCAAAGGTCAATACCGGAAGTAGCGGGCCAAATATCTCTCCTAGCATCAATTCACTTTCGAGCCTAGGTTCATCAATAATAGTTGGTGAAATATATTTGTCATTTATGTCATTTTCACCACCATATAATATTTCTACATCATCTAACATTCCTTTCAACCTTATGAAATTAGCTTTATTGATAATCCTAGGATAATCTTTTGAAAGTTTCGGATCATCACCGTAAGCAAGAATAATCTCACTTTTAATTAGCTCTATTAATTCATATTTTATTTCCCTTTCGACAATCAAATAATCCGGAGCAATACAAGTTTGCCCACCATTTAAAAATTTGCCCCATACAATTCTCTTTGCAGCAACTCTCAAATTTGCAGTTTTGTCAACTATACACGGGCTTTTACCTCCTAGCTCCAACGTGACAGGAGTAAGATATTTAGCAGCTGACTGATAAACAATCCTACCTATCCTTACACTTCCGGTAAAAAAGATGTAATCCCATTTTTGTTTCAACAACTCTTGCGAGACATTGACACCTCCTTCAACAACAGCCACATAGTCATCTTCAAAAATCTTATTTATTATCTCATAAATCACATGAGAAGTGTTTGATGTCAATTCTGAAGGTTTCAATATAACTGTATTACCTGCTGCTACTGCTCCAATTAATGGTACGATTGCAAGGTTGAAAGGATAATTCCAAGGAGCTAGAATCAAAACAGTACCAAATGGTTCCTTGTGGATTTTTGCAGTGGAGGGGAAGTTGAGAATTGAGGGCAATACTCTTTTCGACCTTGACCATCTTTTTAAGTTTTTAATAGTTTTATTTAGTTCCGAAATAACAATACCAATTTCAGAAGATTTTGTTTCAAACTCCGACTTCCCAAAATCCAAATACAATGCGTTTATAATACTCTTCTCCCTCCTGAGTATTTCTTTCTTTAATAACTTTAAGACTGACAGTCTATATGCAACATTTTTAGTCACTTGAGAATTAAAAAAAACCTTTTGCTTTAGGACTAATTTTTTCATCCTGTTAATACTTTTTATTTTCTATTAAACTCATTGCTCTTTCACTCATAGCAGTAATTGTCAAAGCCGGATTTACACCGGGATTTGATGAAATGGCAGATCCATCACAAATATACATATTATCATATCCAAAAACTTTATGATTCTTATCAATCACACCACTTTTTTTATCAATTCCAATTACACAACCGCCCAAAATATGGGCTGTAGATGGCGTACCGGCAAGCGTTTCCAACACAAAAGTTAAAGGTTTACCTTTAACCAATTTTGCATATTCTGATGCCAACCTATGTGCTTCAGTTAAAAATGCACTAGGGGCTTTTCCTTTTTGAATAGATGTTTTGAGAGCAATCTTCCCTCTACTCATAGATAATTTGCCTTCAAGATTTTGCATATATAATAGCACAGTAGTTTGTTTTGCAAAATCCCTAACTGTATATATTTTCATCCAATTAATCGGTTCAGCCGCTAGTTTTAATATTAATTTTATAAGCCTTTTGATTAATTTAGGCTCAGATACCATTGGCAACACTCCGATTCTCCAAGCACCTGATCCTGATCCATATCTTACAGGCTCTATATGACTATTTGCACTAGGGTGTAATATAGAACCAATAGCTACTCCTTTACTCATATCTATTGACTTGTCGGGAGTAGTAACAAAAATCAAAGATTCATTATTGCTTCTCACATCTTTTCCCACCATTTCACTAAGATTGGGTAAACTCTTCCTTTTTAATTTTAATAACAGTGGAACTGTACCGAGCACTCCACCCGAAAAAATAACGCCTTTAGAAAAAACATATTTCTTTTTTGACAAATACCTACCAGTTCTTCTATATTCAATTCTGTATCCCCCTTTTTCATCTGTAACAACATCTGTGACAAAATTATCCGATAATATTTTTAATCCTTTCTTTTGTGCCAAATAAAGATAGTTCTTATCTAAAGTATTCTTTGCATTATTGGGGCATCCGGTCATACATCTACCACAATAATTGCAGCCTTGCCTATCAGGACCTTCGCCTTCAAAAAATGGATCTTTTACTTCTTTTTCCGAATCTCCAAAGAAAACTGCTACTTCCGTAGAAGAAAAATTGTTCTCAATTCCATTTTGTTTTGCCAAATCTCTTAAATAATTATCAGCATCAAACAACTTTGGATTCTTAGCAACACCAAGCATTTTTTTTGCTATATTATAGAAAGGAAATAATTCTTTCTTCCAATCCATAATACCTTGCCATGAACCGGAAATAAAAAAATCATCTTTAGGAACTGGCAAAGTATTGGCATATACAAGAGAGCCCCCTCCTACCCCAACACCGCTAATTACCGATAAATGCCGCAAAAATGTGAGTTTAAAAATTCCACGAAAGCCCAATAAAGGAAACCAAAGCCATTTTTTCAAATTCCAATTGGTTTTGGGAAAATCCGCGGGCTTTTTCCAGCTTCCCTTTTCTATTATCAAAACAGAATATCCTTTTTCGACTAGTCTTAATGCCGAAACAGAACCACCAAATCCTGAACCAATAATTACAAAATCATATTCTTCATTCATATCATCTGTAAAGATAAGCACAAAAACACAGAATCCAAAGAAACGACCCGAAACTAGTGACTATCCATCAAGTTATCAAAATTTAATCTGATATTTTTCTAACCTATAATGTATCAGATTTAATAAAAAAATGACTAAATGTCGTGGCAAATACAATTTAAGCTTTTGCTTCAAATATCTTCCATCTGTAAAATTATTAAATATCACATAAAACAAGATACATTACTCATATACAATTGATTATCTACACTATATAATAACAATTAAATAAACGTAGTACGAAATCACAAGGAATATTAAATTACTTAAGTAAAAATCAAGAATAAATACCTAAATAAATCATCGTAATTTGAAAAATCTCTTGTTTGCATTAAAACACGATATATAAAAGCCAACATATAGATAAATTTTAAAGCCATTATATTATTTCGTTTTTCATTTATTTTCGTAATTATATATGGTTTGTGCTGCACTTAAGCATAAAGAACAAAATAAAATTTAGAACTAATCCAAATACATTTCAGCTGTTGATTTATAAACTGTGATGACATACCTTTGATTTATTAAATAATTAACCAATGAAAATATGGATAATCAAATAAAAAACATCACAAATAAATATTTGAATTCAAAGCATAGGCTCATGGATATTTTTCATGATATTCAAAAAAAATCAGGTTACATTTCAGAAAATGACATTAAAAGTATATCTGAGTTATTAAATATATCTTCTGTTGATGTAATACAAACACTTTCTTTCTATCATTTTTTCAAAAAGAAAGAAAATGCAAAATACAACATATATATAAATGAAAGTATTGTCGCACAAATGTATGGGCACAAAAGAATATTACAAGCATTTGAAAATGCTACAAAGACAAAACTAAACTCCATTTCAGCTGATGGTAATTTTGGCCTGTACTCTACCTCGGACATTGGGATGGGAGATCAGGAACCGGCAGCGATAATAAACGGAGTCATATTTCCAAAAATAACAACTTACAGGGTCAAAGAGATAATCAAAGAATTCAGGAAAGGAAAATCAGCACAAGACTTAGTGAATAGCTTTGGTGATGGTCACAACCAAGATAATTTAATTAGAAGCATGGTATCCAATAATCTTAACAGGAGAGGGAGAGTGATTTTTTCAGGTTACAATAGTGAAGATGCATTGGATATAATTGTGGACAAAACCCCGGAGGAAATACTTCATGTGATTAAGGAATCAAACATCAGAGGTAGAGGAGGTGCAGGATTTCCTATTGGTTTGAAATGGCAGTATTGCAGGCAGGCAACAGGCAAAACAAAATATATTGTTTGCAATGCGGATGAAGGAGAACCGGGTACATTCAAAGACAGAGTGCTATTAACAGAACTTCCAAAAAGAGTGATTGTTGGTATGATTATCGCAGCCTATGCTGTAGGTGCATCAAAAGGGATTATCTATTTAAGAAAAGAGTACGATTACTTAATACCATATCTTAAAAACTCGCTAACAGAAGCAGAAAAAAATAATTTGCTTGGCGAAAGCATTAAAGGAAGAAAGGGATTTAATTTTGACATAAGGATACAACTTGGAGGTGGAGCCTATGTTTGTGGTGAGGAAACTGCTCTTTTAGAATCTTGTGAAGGAAAAAGGGGAGAGCCTAGAAACAGACCTCCTTTTCCTATAGAAAAAGGATTTCTTGACAATCCTACTGTAATCAATAATGTTGAATCACTATGCGCTATTCCTAAAATAATTTGCAAAGGAGCGGAATGGTATAGGTCGTTGGGAACAAAACAATCTTCCGGCACAAAATTATTAAGTATATCCGGTGATGTATTATATCCTGGAGTTTTTGAAGTTGAATGGGGAATGACAATAAAAGATATAATAGATATGGCAGGAGGACTAGACACAAAAGCCGTGCAAGTAGGAGGTCCATCCGGCAAACTTATAAGTAAAAAAGAATTCTCAAGACGAATAGCTTATGAAGACTTGAGCACAGGAGGAGCTATCATCGTTTTCAATAAAACTAGAAATATTCTTGATATTGTAATGAATTTCACAAAATTCTTTATAGATGAATCTTGTGGTTCTTGCGCGCCTTGTAGATACCTAACCGTTATTTTAAAAAATAAACTCCAAAAAATAATAGATGGTAAAGGCGTAGAAAATGACTTATTAGAATTAAAAGAATGGGGTAAAAAAATGAAAATAGCAAATAGATGCGGGCTTGGTCAATCAGCAGCAAATCCCATATTGACAAGTCTTGAAAATTTTAGATCAGATTACGAAGACGCTGTTCAAAGCGATAAAAAATACATATCATCATTTGATTTAGAAAAGTCGATACTTGCCGGGGCAAAGGCTGCTTCTCGCTTTCCTGCAGTTTGACTTTATACAACTCGTTTAATTTGTTTGAATAAAAATTATATAAAATGAATAAAAATATAACCTTTACAATAGATGGAAAAAAATGCATAGCAAAACAAGATCAAAATATCGTTGAAGCAGCAGAAGATAATGGCATTTACATTCCTACTTTGTGCCATCTTAAAGGGATTATCCCCTCAGGATCATGTAGAATTTGCAACATAAAATCCAATGGCAGATTTATGACAGCCTGTACCACCAAAGTGCAAGAAGGCATGGTGATAGAAAATAATACCGAAGAAATTGATGAATTAAGGAAGATTATAATAGAAACATTATTTGTATCAGGAAATCATTATTGTCCATCTTGTGAAAAAAGCGGAAATTGCATTTTGCAGGCTTTGGCATATAAACATCGAATAATGATACCACGCTTTGCTTATACTTTCGAAGTGAAACAAGTTGATGCAACCAGTCCAAAGATATATCTTGAACGGAATAGATGTGTATTGTGTAAAAGATGTGTCAGATCGATAAAGACAAAAGACAATAAAAATTATTTCGCAATTGAAGGTCGCGGCTATACTTCTCAGATTATACTTGATAAAAAATTAGCTTTGAATATGTCCGATGAAGAAGCACAGATTGCAATGAAAAATTGTCCTGTTGGTTGTATTTTGAAAAAAGAAAAGGGATATATAGAAGCTATTGGCACAAGAAAATACGACAAAATCGAAATAGGAACTGAAATTGAAATTGAAGCATAGTATTTTCAGTTTAAAAAATTTGAGAATTATAAAAACATAAAAAGAATAAACTATGAACAAACCAATAATAGCAACAACTTCACTCGCCGGGTGCTTTGGATGCCACATGTCCATTTTAGATATTGATGATAAAATACTGGAACTAATTGAATTAGTTGATTTTAATAAATCACCAATTACGGATATTAAAAAATTCACAAGGACTGTTGATATTGGTATTATAGAAGGAGGTTGCTGTAACAGTGAAAATATACATATCCTTAAATATTTTAGGGATAATTGCAAAACACTCGTTTCATTAGGAGAATGTGCAATTATGGGAGGATTGCCGGCTATGAGGAATAATATTCCAATAGAAGAATGCCTTAAAGAAGCATATTTGGATGGTCCTTCTACACACAATCCCGAAGGAATTATGCCAAATGATGAGGAACTGCCAATTCTACTTAATAAAGTTTATCCTTGTCACGAAATTGTAAAAATAGATTATTTCCTTCCGGGTTGTCCCCCAAGAGCTGATCTTATTTGGGATGCTTTAACAGCTTTAGTAACAGGTGAAGAAATGAAACTCGAATATGGAGTATTCAAATATGATTAAAAATATTTTTAATAAAAATAAAAAAAAATGTCAAAAAAAATAACAATAGATCCGGTAACACGAGTGGAAGGTCATGGTAAAGTAACAATATATTTGGATGAGGATAACAATGTCAAGGAAAGCAGATTGCACATCGTAGAATTCAGGGGCTTTGAGCGTTTTATCCAAGGACGCCCCTATTGGGAAGCCCCGGTATTAGTTCAGCGTCTTTGTGGTATTTGCCCCGTTAGTCATCACTTAGCAGCAGCAAAAGCTATTGATGTTATTGTTGGAGCGGGTACAGGAGATGGGCTTACTCCTACTGCTGACAAAATGAGAAGATTGATGCATTATGGTCAAATTTTTCAATCTCACGTTTTACATTTTTTCCACTTAGCATCACCGGATTTATTATTCGGATTAGACGCTGTTCCAGAAATAAGAAATATTATTGGGATTGCAAAAGAAAACAAGCATCTTGCAGTGATGGGCATCATGATGCGTAAATATGGACAAGAGATTATTAAGGCTACTTCAGGAAAGAAAATACATGGTACAGGAGCGATCCCGGGTGGAATAAATAAGCACCTAACTATTACAGAAAGAGATTCTTTTTTGAATGGTAAAGAAGGTCAAAATATAGATCAAATGATAGCTTGGTCCATTGAGGCATTGGACTTCTTGAAAGAATATCATAAAAACAACAAAAGTTTTATTGATACATTTGCCTCATTTCCTTCAAATCACTTGAGTATAGTAAGAGATGACGGTGCTATGGATTTGTATCACGGTAAAATAAGAGCTGTTGATACTAATGGGAAAGTAGTTATTAATGGTATAGATTACCAAAACTATACCGATATTATCGTAGAAGGTGTTAAGAAATGGACATACATGAAGTTTCCATATCTAAAAGACTTAGGTAAAGAAAAAGGATGGTATCGTGTAGGTCCTTTGGCAAGGATGAACACATGTGACTTTATTCCTTCAGAATTGGCACAAAAAGAATTTGAAGTATTTAAACATTACACAAAAGGCAAACCGAATAATTCTACAATGCATTATCATTGGGCAAGATTGATTGAAGTACTTCATGCTGCTGAGATGATGAAAGAATTGCTAAACGATCCCGATATTTTAACCGGTGAATTGGTTATTAAAGGTAAGAAACAATATGAGGGTGTAGGTGTGATTGAAGCACCGAGAGGCACATTATTCCATCATTACAAGATTGACAATAATGATCAAATCACAATGGCTAATCTGATCGTATCTACGACTAATAACAATGACCCAATGAATATGGCCGTAAATGCTGCTGCCAAAGAAATGATGAATGGACAAGCACAAATAACCGAACCTATGATGAATGCTGTAGAGGTAGCTATCAGAGCTTATGATCCATGTTTGAGTTGTGCTACTCATGCATTAGGACAGATGCCATTGGAATTGACATTAAAAGACATTAACAATAATATAATCGATAAAAAAAGAACATAAATTGTGAAAACAATAAAGATATTGATATATGCTTTTGGAAATCCCGGTCGAATGGATGATGGGTTAGGTTGTGCATTTGTAAACGCACTTAAGAAATGGGTTGTCCAACAAAATCTTGCAGGATATGAATTTGACTGCAATTACCAGCTAAACATTGAAGATGCATACAGCATATCTCAAAAAGATTTGGTGATTTTTGTTGATGCTTCTATGGAAGATATTGAAAGTTTTGTTTTGACAAAGGTCGATGAGTCTTCTGATATTTCTTTCACTTCGCATGAAGCTTCACCGGGATATATTTATTATCTCTGCATGGAATTATTTAATAAAACTCCTGTGACATATTTGCTTCACCTGAAAGGTTACAAGTGGCTTTTCCAAGAAAGGCTATCTCAAAAAGCGAAAACAAATTTGGAAAACGCTTTGGATTTTATGAAAAAAGAATTAATGACTAAAGAAAATCTAATTAGTGATTTTCAAAACACTATACTTAATTAAAAAATATTTATCATGGATCTTACTACAACTTACCTCGGACTTAAACTAAAAACCCCTCTAATCATTAGTAGTTCTAAAATCACAAAAGAATTTGACTCCATAAAATTTTGTGCAGAAATGGGTGCCGGTGCTATTGTTACCAAATCAATTTTTGAAGAGCAACTTTTAGTAGATACCGATTTACTCAAAGACCAAAATGCGCTATTTCATCATTATCCTGAAGCAATTGATCTTATTCAGAAACATTCAACTGAATTTGGCATGAAAAAACTTTTGGACTTAATCGCTGATATAAAAGCTAAATTGAATATCCCTGTAATTGCCAGTATCAATTGCGTGACAGATAGTGAATGGACAAATTATGCTTCAAAATTTGAAGAAGCAGGTGCGGATGCAATCGAATTAAATATTGCGATAATTCCTTTTAGCAGGTATACGACATGTACTGAAATAAATAATGGATACTACCATATACTGGAAAGTGTAAAAAAGAATGTGAGTATTCCGGTAAGTATCAAACTGGAAAGCTATTTTACTAATATAATCGGGATGGCACATCAACTCGACGATAAAGGAACTGACGGTTTGGTTCTTTTTAATCGTTTTTACAGACCTGATATTAATATAGAGTCCGAAAAGATAATAAAAACAAATATTTTAAGTAGTCCGAGTGAATCGACAAAATCTCTTAGATGGGTTGCTCTTCTCTCTAATAAATTAAACTGCGACATCTCATCCGGAACAGGAATTCATACACATACTGACGTGATTAAACATTTATTGGCAGGGGCAAAAACAACACAATTATGTTCAACCTTATTTCAAAATGGCATTAGTTATATTGAAACGATTCTTTTTGAAATAGAAAGATGGATGAAACGTAAAGGATATGACAATATATCAGATTTCAGAGGAAATATACAGAAGAAATACGGTGATGATATTTCTAAATTTGAAAGGATACAGTTTTTAAGTAAAGACATTTAGATTGTCAAAAAGTGCTTTATTTTCAATCTGCAATTACCATATTAATATAAATAACAACATGTATTCTTTCATGTATGTAAAGCTATAAACTTTTCCAAAAGGGGCGCAATTTCAAGATTAAATCTGTACTTCTATTTTCGTATTCACGGTGGACAAAATAATCTGAGTCGCTTAATCTTTCAGAGTGTTTTTTTGGCAATCCATTAATACCATTTAGGAAGTTTTCGATTCCTTTCGATAGTATATCCGGATTGTAACCTCCTTCAAGTACAGCAAATATATTTGAAAAATTGTTGCTGAGCAATTTGCCTATTTCAAAAAAAGAATCTAAAGAATAATTCAGATCCAGTAACATATCGCTTTTGTGCCCGTCAAAACCTGCTGAAACTGCCACTACATCTGGCGAAAACTCTTTTGCAACCGGCAAGAACGTATTAAATGCATTTATAAAGATATCATCCCCACTCTTTGGTGGCATCTCAACATTAATATTGAAACCCTTACCATTTTCTTCCCCAATATCACAAGACGAGCCGGTTTTCGGAAATGCAGGACACTGGTGTATTGACCAAAATAAAACTTGATCCGAGTCATAAAATATAGAAGAAGTTCCATCTCCAAAATGACCATCAAAATCAAAAACCATCACTTTTTTACCTTCCTCTACAAGTTTTGTCACAGCTATTGCGATATTATTAAATATACAAAATCCACTCGCTTTACCTCTAAAAGCATGATGACCCGGTGGTCGAACCAAGGCAAAATCATTTAATTCAGAAGCCATAACCGTAGCACCTACAGCTCTAACAGCAGCTCCAAATGATTTCTCACTACAAATAGTATCAGAACCAAGTGGGATATTTTGGGCACATTTTTCCTTAACATCTTCGATATATTGTCCGTTGTGAACCAAACCTAAAAAAGGTGTTCCATCAATAATATCGGATGATTTCAAGTCTGTGAATGAAGCAAGTCTTTTTTGATTTTCAGGATGATTTCCCGTATGATGATCTAAAAATATATCGTTATAAATAAGTTTCATTTTTAATATATGGGTTTCACTTTATAACCTTTTTCTTTTAACAGTTTAATAATTCCTTTTTTGCCAAGCAAATGCCCTGCACCTACTGCCAAAAACACACTTGAGTTTACAGAATGCTCAGCAAATGTTTCAACTATATCAATATTCCTTTTATGCACTAAAACATCTTTCATTTTGCCTAATGATTTCAAAGTTTTTCTATGAAGTTCCTTGATATTTTGATCGCAATAAAGGCTAATAAGCTTCTTTATTTTCTTCCTATATCTCTTTGTATTTCGTCCAATTTCCATCAAAGATTTTAATTGCTTTTTTATAGAAAACCTTTTCATAATTCTAACTTGGCTTTCTGTTGTCTCTGCTCCCAATGTTTCTTTACCTAGGTTTTTAGCATAATTCCAAAGCACGATATCCATAGGAAACTCATAATCATTTTTAAAAATTGATTCAGTAATCATATTTTCGATAACCATAGGTCTAAAAAAGCCTATTCTATCCAAATCTATATTAAAAGATTTGTATAAATATTTTCTGAGTTTTACATATTTTTTTTCCGGCAAATAACTATTAATATGTTTGCCTTCCGGTAGCTGCAAGGCACTCATCACATCTCCACTACCAGCGTCATCAAGCGGATATTCTGCAATAAACACATCACATTTATTAATCAAGGCCTTCACTTCATCAATTCGAAAATACACCCTCTCATCTCTTAAATGAATAGATCCAAAAACATACGAGACAGTTCCTGTATCCGAATGAGTCATTTTCCATAAAAGAGTATCTTTTTTTCTTTTTTTCATAGATCATCACATTTAAGCGCAATTGTTTTTATAAACATATCGCATTCATCCACTCTAGTATTGCTCCTTCTCATTAGGAAAATCTCCTGCCCTCACATCATTGATGTATTGTTGTACTGCTCCATTTATCTCTTCGGATAGATCCAGGTATCTTCTTAAAAATCTCGGATGAAAATCCTTTGTAATACCTAGCATATCATGAACTACCAATACCTGTCCATCCGTATCAGGACCTGCTCCAATGCCAATAGTCGGAATAGACAAAGATAGTGAAACTTCTTTACCCAATTGCGCAGGTATTTTCTCCAAGACTAAAGCAAAACAGCCTAATTCTTCCAATAACAAAGCATCTTCCTTCAATCTTTTTGCCTCTTCTTCCCCTTTTGCCCTAACAGAATACGTACCAAATTTGTAGATAGCCTGTGGTGTTAATCCAAGATGTGCCATTACAGGAATACCGGCAGATAATATACGTTCTACTGACTCTTTAATCTCTTTTCCTCCTTCCATTTTAATAGAATGTGCACCGGATTCTTTCATTATTCGCACAGCAGACTCAAGTGCTGTCTTAGAGTCTCCCTGATAAGAGCCAAATGGCAAATCTACCACTACCAACGCCCTGTCAACTGCTCTAACTACAGATTGTGCATGATATATCATTTGATCCAAAGTAATTGGTAGAGTTGTCTCATGCCCTGCCATTACATTGGAAGCAGAATCACCTACCAACAGAATATCAATGCCTGCTCCATCCAAAATTTTTGCAATAGAAAAGTCATATGCGGTTAGCATAGCAATCTTCTCTTTATTATTTTTCATGTCTTGTAAAACATGAGTCGTTATTTTTCTAACCTTTCCGTGAACAGACATTTTTCTATTTTTTAATATAAACCAACACAATCATTATTATAACTATAAATACTTAAAACTATCCTTTGGATTAATATGTTGCAAAGTTTGGTAAATAAGCTCAATAACATTCTCAATATCATTTTTATGAGCCATTTCTACCGTTGTATGCATATACCTGAGTGGCAATGAAATCAATGCAGAAGGTACGCCTCCATTGGAATATGCAAATGCATCGGTATCCGTACCTGTTGACCGCGAAGCAGCTGATCTTTGATAAGGAATTTTATTTTTATCAGCTGTATCAAGTATCATTCTCAATAATTTGTTGTGTACCGAAGGTGCAAAAGTCAACTCCGGTCCTTTCCCACATTCTATCTCACCATATATTTTATTTTCAATCATCGGGGTGCTTGTATCGTGACTTACATCAGTCACAATTGCAATATTCGGAGCAATTGTATCAGTAATCATTTGTGCTCCTCTCAGACCTACTTCCTCTTGTACCGAATTCACAAGATACAAACCAAAGGGAAGTTTTATTTTATTCTCCTTCAATTTTCTCGCTACTTCTGCTATACAAAATCCCCCCATCCTATTATCCAAAGCCCTACCGTAATAGTACTTGCCATTCAATTTATCAAATTCATCAATAAAGGTAATGGGATTTCCAATATCAATCCCCATTTCCAAAACTTCTTCCTTCGAAGTAGCACCAACATCAATAAAAATATTATCTAATGCAGGTTTTTTTTCCGTTTTTGAAGTTCTGGTATGTATTGCAGGCCATCCAAACAATCCCTTTAATACACCAGCTTTGTCTGTATGTATATTCACTCTCTTTGAAGGAGCAATTAAATGGTCGGAACCACCATTTCTAATCACATAAATCAAGCCTTTTTCGGATATATAATTCACTCTCCACCCTATTTCATCTGCATGAGCTTCTATCACTACTTTAAAGTCTGCTTCCGGGTTAATGATTCCATAGGCTGTACCATAATTATCACTCCTCCATTCATCTATGTAGGGTTTGACATAGTCCAACCATATTTTTTGCCCACTATACTCATATCCGGTTGGAGCAGCATTATTCAAGTATTCAAACAAAAATTTTTCTGATTTCTTATTCATATATATTATTATTTATTCCAATTTCCAGGGTCTAACTTCCAGTTTTTTATTAGATCAAACTCATCTTGAGTGATATAGTTTTCTTTTGTTGCTTCTTCAATCAATATATCATAATTACTAATTGTACTAAAATCACATTTCGCTTTATTAAAATTATCAATCGCTTTTTTCAAATTGTAACTAAATATAGCCAATACACCAATCACTTTGTTCCCATTGCTTCGGATAGCCTCAACCGCATCGATACTACTTCCTCCGGTCGAAATTAAATCTTCAATAACCAACACGCTTTTTCCTTGTTCTAAATTACCTTCAATTCTATTTTGCCTTCCATGAGATTTGGGTGCTGAACGGATATATACAAATGGCTTATCCAATTCATCTGCAACCATTGCTCCCCAAGGGATACCTGCTGTAGCAACACCTGCAATATAATCATATTCTCCATACTGTTCACTCAATTCAATCAAGGATGATTTTATCTTATTCCTAATATCAGGGTATGACAATGCTAATCTATTATCACAATAAATTGGGGACTCAATACCGGATGCCCATGTAAAAAGATTTTGTACATTGATTTTTATTGCTTTAATTTGCAATAAATTTCGAGCTAACTCTCTTGCAGAACTCATAATTAAAAAATTTAAACGGCAAATGTACAAAATTTATATAAACGAGAAACCATTAATTCTCATTTCTAATAAAGAAATAAATGAATTTAATAGAAAAAACAATGTTTTACTGGCAAGATATACAGGAAAACCCAAATTTTTATTGAATTATATCGACATGATGGAAAAAGGGATGAAATTTGATGAAGTCATATTATTTGGAGATGACTCAAAAAAAATATACAAAGATTTAAAATCTTTAGTTCCACCAATCAAAGCTGCAGGTGGAATAGTCTTCAATGACAAAAATGAATTGTTGGTAATATTTAGAAAAGGCTTTTGGGATTTGGCAAAAGGTCATTTACATAAAAACGAGACAAAAAAAGATGCAGCCGCAAGAGAAGTAATGGAAGAAACGGGAATAAAGAAAATAGAAGTTTTAAAAAAAGCAGGAAAGACTCGCCATATATTTAAAAACAAATCACGTCATATAAAAATTTCTCATTGGTATTACATGAAAGCCAATCAAGATTTGCTTACACCACAAGAAGATGAAGATATCCTTGAGGCTAAATGGGTAATGCCGGATGACTTCTTAGCAAATTACAGTATGTACGCCAGCATAAAGGATCTATTGGAAAATATTGAGCTTGATTAATGCCATACAAAGTATCAAATGAAAGCAATTATACTGCACCATCATAGGATTTTGTAATACCATCCTCCCTATTGAATCAAATATTTTCAGTATTTCTTTCAACAAAGAACTATTTCAAACTATTATCTAATCAATTACAAATATATCCAATATTATATTTTGCTAGATATACAATAAAAAATAAATCAATTGACAATTCAAAATTTATATCTGTATATTTTACATTTTTCATTTATTTTATTCATACCTTTGCATTCCGTAACAGAGGTGTATTTCAGATTTCATTTTTCAAAGTTCAAAATTTAACAATAGTTGTAACCTACTATTTATATTGATCAAACGAAAATAAATGAAAAATGTAGTGCATTTACTAAAATCAGGAAATCTTCCTATATAAAATAAAAAACATGGCTAAACATATTTTTGTTACGGGCGGGGTGACATCATCATTGGGAAAAGGTATAATCGGAGCATCACTAGGCAAACTTCTGCTCGCTAGAGGGTATAAAGTAACGATTCAAAAATTTGACCCATATATCAATGTGGATCCGGGAACTCTCAATCCATATGAACACGGTGAGTGCTTTGTTACTGACGACGGTGCAGAAACTGATTTGGATCTCGGACATTATGAAAGATTTTTGGACATTTCTACTTCACAAGCCAATAATGTAACAACAGGTAGAATTTACCAAACAGTAATATCAAAAGAAAGAAGGGGTGATTACCTAGGTAAAACAGTACAGATTATTCCACATATAACCAATGAAATCAAACGCCGGTTCAGGCTATTAGAGCAGAAAGACAACTTTGATGTAATCATTACCGAATTAGGAGGTACTGTGGGAGACATTGAATCACTACCCTATCTCGAAGCCGTAAGACAGCTTAAAAGAGAACTACCTAAGAACGATGTCCTGACTATACACCTTACTCTAATACCATATCTTAAAACTTCACACGAACTAAAGACAAAACCTACACAGCACTCCGTAAAAGAATTGCTCCATGTGGGTATACAGCCGGATATTTTGGCTTGTCGCACAGAAAAACCATTAACTGATGAAGTAAAAGAAAAATTAGCACTGTTTTGTAATGTTAGAAAACAAGATGTAATAGAAGCTATTGATGCTGATACCATTTATGATGTTCCTCTATTGTTGCAAAAAGAAGATCTAGACGATATCGTGATTGAAAAATTAAATCTTCCTGCTAAAGAAGCCCCTAACTTAGTTCAATGGAAAAACTTTGTTGAAAAATTAAAATCCCCTAAACACACGATAAAAATAGCATTAGTAGGAAAATACATTGAATTGATGGATTCCTACAAATCAATCATTGAATCCTTTATTCACGCCGGTGCTCACAATCAATGCAAGGTAGACATAGTACCGGTAAAAGCTGAGGAATTAACAAATACTACAGAAAAACTATTGAAAGATGTTCAAGGCATATTAGTTGCTCCCGGTTTTGGAGAAAGAGGAATAGAGGGTAAGTTAAACGCTGTAAAATATGCAAGAGAAAACAAAGTACCATTCCTCGGAATTTGTCTTGGGCTTCAAATAGCTATGATAGAATATGCTAGAAATGTATTGGGTCTAAAAAATGCAAACTCCACCGAATTTGATGCAAAAACACCATATCCTGTCATAGACCTAATGGAAAATCAAGTAAATATGGTCAATAAAGGAGGTACTATGAGACTTGGTAGCTACCATTGTACGCTTAAGAACGACTCTATGATAGCAAAAATATACAAAAATCTAGAAATAGAAGAAAGACATAGACATCGCTACGAAGTGAACAACAAGTATCTAAGCAAATATGAGGAAACCGGGTTCTTGGCTACAGGAAGAAATCCTAAATCTGATTTGGTTGAAGTAATGGAACTAAAAGACCATCCTTTTTTTGTAGGTGTTCAATACCATCCCGAATATAAAAGTAGGGTAATCGTCCCTCATCCGTTATTTGTTGCTTTTGTCAATGCCGCTATTGATTCAAAAAAATAAAAACTAGACAAAATGGGACTTATAATTATCTACGTCACGCATCCTGATAAAAAACAAGCAAAAAAAATGGGAGATCACCTATTGGAAAAAAAGTTAATCGCTTGTGCCAACTATCTTCCTATTGAAGCTGATTATTGGTGGCAAGGCATCATAGAATCAGATAGAGAGATTGTCTCATTACTAAAAACAAGATCTGAAAGCTGGGAAAAAGTAAGAGCTGAAATTGAAAAAATTCATCCATACGATATTCCCTGTATTATTAAAATAGATGTTCAGGCAAATAAAAAATATGAAGAGTGGATATATGATGAAACAATATAATTGAAACAAAATCATCATTTATACCTACAAATCACAATTAAATGCGACCTTTGCACTTTTTTACGTCGATATGTTTACTAACTACATTCATTTATTCGACTTTATCATTAAAATTATCATATGAATTCATTCGAAGAAATCGGATTAAATGAAGATATCCTCTCCGCTATCAAAGAGTTGGGTTATGAAACACCAACACCTATTCAAGCAAAAACAATTCCGCATCTTTTAGCATCAGACCAAGATATTATGGGATTGGCTCAAACAGGAACAGGAAAAACCGCTGCATTTGGACTTCCATCAATACAAAAAACAGATATTGGCGACAAAAACACGCAAACATTAATATTAAGCCCGACTAGAGAGCTTTGTATTCAAATAGCTAAAGATATTGAAAGCTATGCCAAGCAATCAAAAGGACTAAACGTAGTAGCGGTATATGGAGGTTCCAGTATAGAAAATCAAATCAGAGCACTAAAAAGGGGTGCACATATAGTCGTTGGGACTCCCGGCAGAACAAAAGATTTATTAAAAAGAAAGAAATTATCCTTTGATAATGTACAAAGGGTCATATTAGATGAGGCTGATGAAATGTTAAACATGGGATTCAAAGACGAATTGGATGCTATTTTGGAAAGAACACCTGATACAAAACAGACACTACTATTTTCTGCAACAATGTCAAAAGACATTCGTAGAATTGCAAATAAATATATGCATAACCCTATCGAACTTTCTGTTGAAAGGACTGAAATAGCCGCAAAAAATGTAAAACATATAAACTATACTGTACTAGCAAAAGATAAATATGAGGTTTTAAAACGTTTAGCTGATGTTAACCCAAATATTTATGGAATAGTTTTCTGCAGAACACGTAGAGAAACCAAAGAAATCGCAAATAAATTCATGCACGACGGTTACAATTCAGATGCGCTGCATGGAGACCTTTCTCAGGCGCAAAGAGATGAAGTGATGAACAGGTTTAGAAAAAGACAATTACAAATACTTGTGGCGACCGATGTAGCAGCCAGAGGTCTAGATATTAATGACCTTACTCATGTAATTAATTACAACTTACCGGATGACACTGAAGTTTATGTTCACAGAAGCGGTCGAACTGGCAGAGCAGGGAAAAGTGGTATCTCAATCACTATAACAAATACAAGAGAAAGAAGAAAAATAAGTGATATTGAAAGAAAATTCAATTTAAAGTTTGAAAATGCAAAAGTACCGACTGGAAACGACATCTGTACAATCCAACTGTATTCTCTTATTGATAAAATACAAAAAATCGAAGTTGATAAAGAACAAATTGAACCTTTCTTACCTGCGATTTATGAAAAACTTGAAACTCTAAGCAGAGAAGAGCTCATTCAACATTTCGTTTCAGCAGAATTCAACAGATTCTTAGCCTACTACAAAAATGCTCGTGATATAAATACAAAAGAAAGAGGAAGCAAAAACAATTCCGACAGCGAAAGAAGAAGTAGAAAAGAAAGGAGGAGGGATTCAAACTTATCAAGATTGTATATAAATGCAGGCAACAAGGCGGGTTTAAATCCGGTAAGACTGATTGGGTTAATCAATAATGCTTTGGACTCAGGTGATGCAAATATCGGTGAGATTGAAATATTGGGTAAATTTTCATTCTTTGAAATAGATACTTCGGTTGTAGAGAATTTGATAAAAAAACTAACAGGACAAAAATTTGAAGGTATATCTTTAGTTGTACAAGTCTCAAATGAAAAACCTAATTACAAAGAGAAAAAGAAAAAATCATCAAGAAGAGGTAACTACAGATCAGATAAAAGTGAAAGCCGAGGATATGGAAGAAGAAGCAGTGGAAGAAATGGTAGAAAAACAAGAAGAAATAAAAAGAGATAAATTCATTCTATATGAGAAAGCTAAAATTGAAAGAGTTAAATAGAATTGATGTTGAACAATTCAAATCAAAAGAAAAACTCCCCATTGTTTTAGTACTAGATAATATAAGATCAGCCATGAATGTTGGTTCTTTTTTCAGAACAGCAGATGCTTTTGCTTTGAAGAGAATATACATTTGTGGTATTTCTGCAACCCCACCTCATAAAGAAATAAATAAAACAGCTATTGGAGCAACCAACTCAATGGACTGGGAATATAAAAGGACAACTAGAGAGTGCTTAATTGAATTAAAAGAGCAAGGCTATATTATCACGGGAATTGAACAAACAAACAATTCGCAAATGCTTGATAAATTAACACCAAACATCAAGGAAAAACACGCACTTATTTTTGGTAATGAAGTAACAGGAATTAGTGATGACATTCTTGATTTATTGGATTTAGCCGTAGAAATACCTCAATTCGGAACAAAACATTCACTCAATGTTGCTGTAAGTGGGGGAATAGTACTTTGGCATTATTATTTTAGGTTAATGAATAACGTTTGAGCTAAAATCAAATACATCCTGCAAAACATTATATCTTTTTTGTCAATCCATGAACATCTTAAACAAGATGAAATTAATTTGTGTCTGTCTATAAAGTGCTTGATTTTGGAAAAATAAAGATTTTTGATGAGATTTTTGTCTTTCTGAGAATTAGTGATGCCTTAGCATCAGTAATTTGAATAAAGTAAAAATATCGCAAAAAGAATATTTTTAAATTTTAATGACTTTATAGACAGACACTATTTAGTGTCAGCATAATTTCCCTAGGGTCAACTTTCTGGATATCATATATTGAAAACTCATATAATTTTTAATATCACCCTAAAGTGTGATTTTATAGTTTCTTTTCTAATATACCTTTGCAAATATTTACTCAATACTTCAATTATCAAAAACATAAAAAGATAATTGCTGAACAAAATTTATTAATTTGTAAACAATTTTTGTATGAAAATTAAGTATTTCTTTTTATTACTTTTTATCACTTATTCTTTAAATAGTTTCGGTCAGACAAACTATTGGACGGGAGGAACGGGTAATTGGAATGTAGCAAGTAACTGGAGTAAGGGAATTGTACCAATATCAAAACATGTCGTCATTATTGAAACAGCAAATGATCATGTCACTATTCCCAATGGCTATAACGCTGTTTGTCATAAAATATTTTTAAAAATTTCTTCTGGTTTACTAGATATAATTGGTAACATTGATATTAACCCTCACAGTAAATATGATGGTATTGTGAATTATGGCGAAATTAATATTGGCGATAATTCTAATGTTGATATTTCAAATACTGGTGGAGCCGGTGTAGAAGGGCAAGGTATTTTGAATTTTGGTACGATAATCAATGATGGAGATTTAACTATTTATGATATTGAGGAATCCGGAATATGGAATAGAAACGGTGGGTATATTGAAAATAACGGTTATTTATCATTTACCGGGACTATTGGCGTTAGAGCTGTTGACAATTTAGGTGGTGAATTTGATAATTATGGAGAAATTAATAGTTTGGCAACATATCCGAATGCATTTATTTCAACTGCGAGTGGTGGTCATTTTTACAATTATGCTTGTGGTAAATTGAATTCCGGAAATGGATATTTTTTATGCAATTCTTGTGAGAATGAAGGTATTATTCTTGAAAATTCAACAGGCAATTCCAATTACAAAAATAATGATGGGGTAATCATCAATAAAAACGGTGGCTCCTTTTCAATAGCTAATGATAATGGCTATTATAGTACAAATCCATATTATGCAGTTTGGACAGGTTGTGAAAACAATGTCTATAATGATGTGAAAAACTGGGCAACTTTTTTAGATCTGCCTGTAACAAATAGTGAGATTATCATTCCAACTCAACCAATGTCTCAAGGAACTTTTCCAATTGCAAATGATTATATAATCAATATTGGTTCGGATGGGGAAATGACAATTGAAGAAAATGCGAGTCTTCAAATAGAAGATAATACCGGTTCCGGATTTCTCAATTATGGTAATACTCATGTCTATGGTGATTTGAGTATTGATAATGTTTCTATATATGGTTTGAGAAATTTTCCTGGAGGATATTTTACTTCAGGAATATCATCAAGTATAATTATTTCCAATACGGGTAATAATGGTATTAGAAATCAAGGCAATATGAATTTGAAGGGAGAATTAAATATACTCAATGGAATCGATAATTCTGCTATAAAAAATGATGGAAGTTTAAATTTTCATACAGGTACTTTCAATTTAAACAATAATTCTAATCGTGGAATTGCAAATTATGGAGATATTTCACTAAGCGGTTTAAGTGTTATGAACTTGAATGATAATAATACAGCTATATTTAACGATGCAGGAGCTTCAATAACAAATGAAGGAAAAATCGAGATAAATACCGGCGGAAATACAGGGATTAGCTCCAAAGGAAGTTTCAAAACATATAATCAATTATTAGTTACCGGAGGAGGATTGATTTATGAAGGAACAAGCTCTTCTACGTTTTCAAACTTAGATTGTGGATATATTAATTTTGATGGCGACTTCTCCTTAGGATCTAATTCTTCATTTACCAATGACTCATATTTTGTTAATGACGGTAGCGGAAACTCATATAGTCTGAACGGAAATTTTGAAAATGCCGGTCTTATTAAAGATCAGTATGATGCAATTAATGTAAATGACATTACTAATAACGGAGTAATACTTAATCATTTTGAAACTTGGCCGGGAGGCGAAATAGAACCTTTTTTTACAGGTTACCAACCTTGGTCTTATAGTATTCCCGGCGGAAAGCTATATAACTCAAACAACTCTCTGATTGGGGAGTTTGACGAAGATTCAAATACATTTACTGATGTCTCGGGATATAATGATGGAGATTATCCTTATTTTGCGACCTTTAAAAATTCAGATGGCTCTTGTACCGAAGATGTGAAAATCTATATAACTCTTGATAATAGCCTTAACCCTGATTGGGATGGTGATGGAGTACTAAATGGTGATGACAATTGTCCAAATACCGCAAACCCCGATCAAAAAGATACTGATGGTGACGGACAAGGTGATGTTTGTGATAATGATGATGACAATGACGGAGTTTTAGATACAAATGACAACTGTCCTAATACCGCAAACCCCGATCAAAAAGATACTGATGGTGACGGCCAAGGTGATGTTTGTGATAGTGATGATGATAATGATGGAGTTTTAGATACAAATGACAACTGTCCTAATACCGCAAACCCCGATCAAAAAGATAATGATGGTGACGGACAAGGTGATGTTTGTGATAGTGATGATGACAATGACGGGATAGAAGACGATGAAGATAATTGTCCTAATGTATATAATCCGGATCAGTTAGATACTGATGGTGACGGACAAGGTGATGTTTGTGATAGTGATGATGACAATGACGGGATAGAAGACAATGAAGATAATTGTCCAAATATTTATAACCCTGATCAAACGGATAGCGATGGTGACGGTGTAGGAGATGCCTGTGAAAACGATACAGACGGAGATGGTATTGACAATGAATCGGATAATTGTCCCGACATGTACAATCCTGAGCAATTAGATACGGATAATGACGGTATTGGAGACGCGTGTGACACCGATGATGATGGAGACGGCGTAGATGATGACAAGGACAATTGTCCAAATATTTATAACCCTGATCAAGCTGATAGCGATGGTGACGGTGTAGGAGATGACTGTGAAAATGATACAGACGGAGATGGTGTTGATAACGAATCTGACAATTGCCCTGATATGTACAATCCTGAGCAATTAGACACGGATAATGACGGTATTGGAGATGCGTGTGATAGTGATGATGATGGTGATGGCGTAGATGATGAAGATGATAATTGTCCAAACATTTATAACCCTGATCAAGCGGATAGCGATGGTGACGGTGTAGGAGATGCCTGTGAAAACGATACAGACGGAGACGGTATTGACAATGAATCGGATAATTGTCCCGATATGTACAATCCTGAGCAATTAGACACGGATAATGACGGTATTGGAGATGCGTGTGACAGCGATGATGATGGAGATGGTGTTGATGATGACAAAGATAATTGTCCATTAATCGCCAATCCTGATCAAGCGGATAGCGATGGTGACGGTGTTGGAGATGCCTGTGAAAATGATACAGACGGGGATGGTGTTGATAACGAATCGGACAATTGCCCCGACATGTATAATCCTGATCAATTAGATACGGATAATGACGGTATTGGAGACGCGTGTGACAGTGATGATGATGGAGACGGTGTTGATGATGACAAAGATAATTGTCCATTAATAGCCAATCCTGATCAAGCGGATAGCGATGGCGATGGTGTTGG
>JALSPK010000098.1 GCA_026986005.1 Saprospiraceae bacterium | reverse complement strand
AAAAAAATATTTTGTTATCCTTGATAACTCTGTTTATTGCATTAACAATCAATGCACAAGAGTGGAAAAAATATTTGCCACGCAACAAAACAAAACAAGAATTGACATTATTTGATTACCAAAAAGCATTCAAAGAATATGAAAAAACGTATAAGAAGACAAATGGTATTTCTAAAATAAATGGTGAAGAAAAAACTGTGCCCGGATACAAACAATTTAAGCGTTGGGAATGGTATTGGAAACAAATTGTTGATCCTGTAACAGGTGAATTTCCAAAAAAATATCCTTGGGATATTATTAAAAAACATAAAAAAACACATTCTGAAATGTATAGAAATGCCAATGAAAATTGGCACAACATAGGAGCTACAACTACCACTAATTGGAATAATTGGAGCGGATTAGGGTGTGTACAATGTATCGGATTTCATCCGACAAACCCTAATATTTTTTGGGTAGGTTCTTTATCCGGAGGGCTTTGGAAAACTACCGATGGTGGTCAAAATTACACACCTTTAACTGACAATATAGGTTTTTCACATATATTTGATATATATGTACCAAGTAATTTTGATACAACACAAACATTATATATAGTGGTTGATGATCATTATGATGAATTTTCTAGATATACAAAAAAACTTTTCAGATCACGAGATGCGGGCTTAACTTGGACTGAATTAAATCCTGCCGGTTTGCCTAACAACCATCTATATGATAATTTTTCATTTAGATATGAAAAAAATAACCCTAACACTATATATGCAGTTATGACATACGATGATAATAGTAGTTATAATGCTCCATATAAATCTATTGATGGAGGTGATACTTGGACTAATATTTCTAATGACGCAAATGCTTCTGCTATCGTAACAGCTCAAGCATTACACCCTACAAATTATAATATTGGTTATAAATTTGGTTCTTACGGAAGGTTTTATAAAACTATTGATGGTGGTCAAACTTGGGTATTGAAAGCGACTTTTAACGGTGGAACTTATTTATACTCTCAACATATTGCAATTTGTGAAAGCCAACCAAATGTAATTTATGCTTGTGTAGGAACTCATGGACATCTAGGTGGTTTATTCAAATCTACAGATGGTGGCGAAACATTTACTCAAATAGTTGATAATACTAGCAATTATTGGGGAGTTGCTGGTGTAGATAGTCCTAGAGGTTTTGGTGAACTTTATGTAAACCCAAATAATCCTGATGATGTAATTACAGGTTCTAAAGATGGGTATCGCTCACTAGATGGTGGTGTTACTTGGTCCAGATTACAGGGTTCACACGTTGATAAACAATTTTATGCTATACAGCCAGTTACAGGTTTTTTATTTGAAGGAAACGACGGTGGAATTGTTAAATATGAAACAAATTATGGCCCATCAATAAATTTATCACAAGGTCTTGCTATTAGTGAGATATATAAAATAGGAACTTCACCAACCCACGAAAATGAAATGTTATATGGTACGCAAGATAATGGAACTTTTGGATTAAATTCAAATACTAATTATCAATGGAAGGAAATATGGATTAATGATGGTATGGATTGTGCAATTGACCCTAATAATCCAAATATACAATACGCTAGTTATCAATGGGGCCAATATGAAAGGACTGTTGATAAATGGTTAAGTCATACAAATATATCTCAAAATTTTCCTAGTGGTTTTGCCGGAAGAAATGTCTGGTTAGCACCAATTGTATTACACCCTAGTGATTCAGATACCTTTTGGGTATTAAATCGCCATGATATTATAAAAACAACTGACGGTGGTAATACTTTTACGAGTTTAGGTAATGCTAATATTTTTGCCATCTCTAAAACAAATCCAGAAATACAATTTAAAGGATATAATCAAGTGGTGTATAAATCTACCGATAATGGAATAAATTGGGCAAGTTTAACAATAAATGAAAATATAACTCAAATAAATAACATAACTATAAGTGAAAATGACCCTAATACTGTTTGGATTTTAATACGAGTTACCGGGAATACCAGTAAAGTAATCAAAACTATTGATGGTGGTCAAACTTGGGTAGATATTACAGGGAACCTACCTAATTTAAAATTAAGTGCATTAGTATATAATAAACAATACACAGCAGAGGATGAAATATATATTGGAAGCGTTGGTGGCGGTTTATATGTGAAAAGAGGTAATGATGATTGGGTTGCATATATGTCAGGGCTTTCTTCAGCATCAATTACGGATATGGAAATTTATTATGATACAAACCCTTCTAATAGTAAAATCAGAATTGGCACATATGGTAGGGGTTTATGGGAAAGTGTTTTATATGATGGTTCATTATCAAGTGTTGATAATTCACGAATTGATAATATTTCTATTTTTCCAAATCCAACAAATAATACACTTAAATTTAAAAATGGTAAATTAATCAAAAAAGTAATTCTATTAAATCTTTTAGGTCAAAAAATATTAAATTACACTAATGAAAAAAATACTGAATTTTCAATAGATATTAGTAATCTAACTAAAGGAACATATATATTAAATATTATTTTTAAAAATGGTGAGAAACAAATAAAAAAAATAATAAAGGATTAAATGCCTATGTTAAACTATGAAAAATCATTTCAATGGGAACAATAGATTTCCAAACGGGGAAAGAACACCACTCGGCTACGCCTTCGTTCCGTTCTTTCCCCGTTTGGAAGGTTCGTGAAAAATTCATACTTTTGGAGTATAATCAAAAACTAAATACAGACTTTTTAGGATACTACCAAAAACTTCAATTTCAACCGATAAATTGTGTGAGTTATACAACAGATACCAATCCAACGGGTACCATAGGAGCGGCACCAAACTTTTTGCCCATTGCTGCTAGTACCTCATTTGTATCTGAAAATATATTGAGTGGTATTGAAATCTACCCCAACCCAACCCATTCAATTTTAAACATTGAAAAGCCGGATAATATCAAAATAAATAAAATTGAGATAT
>JALSPK010000097.1 GCA_026986005.1 Saprospiraceae bacterium | reverse complement strand
TGATAACGGATACGGGCTGCGAGTATTGGCTGACACGCTCTTCGGGCATAAGGCATAATAAAACCTGTCGTAACTTCGGCAACACAAACGGACGCTGTGCTACCAAAGACGAAGGAAGAGCCTGCAATTTGAGGTCTCATAAAAATGGTTGACAAAAACATGTGAACCGTGAACGTATTGTTTAAAAATTTCATTTGGTTAATAAAATAATTAATTTTAAATTTGCCTTACCGATGGAAGCGGAGAATGTATTTGTTCTGGGGAGATCAAATTAATGAATGAAGTGAAGCAATATTAAGCCGGCTTTGAAGTCATACTATCGCATGTTTTCAAGTCCTACTTTACATTTTTATTTTTATTGTTTCAAATAATTTTAAAACATTCGGTTTTTTCGGACTGTCTTCAAATATCTTTGCTCTTGAAAGCGTTTTTAAAGGTAAGAATCCGAACCCTATGATATGGTATATACAGCTATATAGGTATTAAAAAAAGATTATGAAAAAAGTAATTTTTATTTTATTTGCTATTTTTTTTACTAACATCAGTTCGAGCCAGATAACAAATTATAAAATTTTAGATGAAAATACTCAAAAGACGGTATTGTTAGATGATTTTTTCAACCTTTTTTATTCTTTAAAAAACTATAAAGTTGAGAAGATATTTTTCTTGAAAAACGGTATTCTTTTGTGGGATAAAAACAATTCAAAATTCATATTACTGGATTATGATTCAAAAACAACAATTGATGAATATACGATAACTAAAAAAAAGGGATACAAAAGAAGAAGTTACAATTATTACAACCCATTTTTCTTTAATGCTGAAACTAGACCTAGTATTATTGGTGAAAATAAAGTGTTTATAGGTATAGTTAAAACAAAAAAAAGATTAGGACACAAAGGATTTCAAATTTTGAATATAAAGATAAATAATAATAAAATTGACATTGAATTAATTCCTTTTGAACCGGAAAAATTATTTAAAAGTTTTGATCTTAAAAATTCAAATTTCCCGGATAAACGATATACTTTGGAAACCGGATTGGCTTCTTTACAACTTATTAATATTTTCCCGTACGATAAAAAAGGTACATTTTTATATCAATTCTTCGGTTTACCTTATGTCAATGCTAATAAAAAAGAAAGACATAGCGATAATACTGTTTTTAATCCGGTATTATACCTTAAAAAACATAATTCAATTGGTCAAATAGTTTTTAATAAACATAATTATTATAAGTCAAATTTTAATTTATATCAATTATTTAATATTGATGATGATATCTTCATATATAAAAATAGAGATAAAACGTTTTTTAATACATCTGATTCGTCAGAATATACAATAATTAATAATCTAAATTATGACAGTTCTAGATATTTTAAAAAATTAACTTTAATCGAAGACAGAAAAAACCAAGAAAAATATATTATTAATACGTATAGCACAAACAAAAAAGGTGTAAATTACGAGTATGTATTTTTTAAAATAAAATCAATTGATAAAAATGAAAAAATAATAAAAACAAAGTTAAAATTATTTATTAGTTCTAAAAGAAAAATTGATATTTTAGCAATTTATGATAGAAAAATATTTGTAAAAAGAGAAAATCCTATAATTCCAAATGAGATAGGAATTTATACAATTAATTTTCCCGAAAATAAAAATAAAGCATATAATTATGTATTGACAGAAAAAAAAATGAATCAAAATGATATAAAATCATCACAAAGATTAAATATTGATAATACTCTTTTTAACGAATATAGATTAATTCAAATTGATAGTTTTAAAATCTTTGATAGTGTTCCGGATTCTATTCCTGCTGATTTACAAATATGTCAAAAATCTATAAAATGTCTATTGAAGACCGTTTCCATATTACTCAAAAACAAAAGTTATAAATACGTTTTTAAAAATTTAATGGTATATGATGATGATGACATAGAATTACTACGTAAAAATAAAGAAATATTTAAAGATAAATCTAATTTAATATTTCTAAATGAGTTGTATGCCAAAGCTTATATTGATTATGATAAAGCTCTATGGATTCAAGATGATTTTGGTATTATAGAGGGAGAATATCCGGACTTTATAATATTTGTAGTAAAACTCAATAATAAGTACTATCTAAGTGTCAAAATGATTAAATAAATGCAAATGTTTAAAATAAGAATTCTCACCCTTTTTATTTGGATTTTTCTAAATCAAAGTTGCCTAAATAGTGTCTGTCCACAAAGTCATTAAAATTTAAAAATAATATTTTTACGATATTTTTACTTTATTCAAATTACTGATGCTAAGGCATCACTAATTCTCAGAAAGACAAAAATCTCATTAAAAATCTTAATTTTTCAAAAATCAAGCACTTTATAGACAGACACTATTTAGTGTCTGTCTATAAAGTCATTAAAATTGAAAAATAATCTTTTTGGAATATTTTGAAGAATATTGACGTCTTAATTTTGAATGAAACGCATGATTTACTTCAATATCGAGTACTTACAAATTCGTTACTGAGCGAATTAAAAAAAATCAGGATCTGAATATATTGGAAGCGAAGCATTAAACATTGAACAGAAACTATCTAATCTCTATCAATAGTTTTGTTCCCGTTTCTTTATTAGAGATAATCTTCAATTTAGCTCCTATATCTTCAGCTCTTTTTTGCATATTGGTCAATCCATGTCCTTTTCCTGCAGCTTTCACAATATCAAAACCAACACCATTATCATCGATTATAATCACAGTTTTTCTACCGGTTTTTGTTGCTTTTAATAATACTTTTTCAGCATTGGCGTATTTTAAAATATTGTTAATGGCTTCCTTAATGATTAGATATATATTTTGTTTTGTTTTTTGGTGCAAAATCATATCTTGACATTTACTATCAATTTCCAGTTTAAAATTAATACTTTTCTCCATTAATAACGATGAAAAATTGTATTTGATTCTATCAAATAAATTCGATAATGATTCCGGCTTGGATTTTATCGCCCATATAAGGTCGGTTATGGAATTTGCGGCGTCCGAAACAAGAGATTCCGCTTTGGATAAATATTTATTTGATTTATTGTCAATACCGGCAATATTATGCCTTATCAATGCCAAATATATGCCTATCGAGCTGATAGTCGAAGCAAGGTCATCATGTAAATCCCTTGATAATTTTTCACGTATTTGTTCTTGCTCCACAATTGCATATTTCTTAGTGAGTTTTCTTTCAAAAATCTGATGTAGCAACAGAATCAACCCTGTGACACTTGCCACAGGAAGTAATGTGGCAAAAAAGAAATTGTGATATTCCAAAAAATGGTATTGTAAATAATAAATACTTAGTAGTAAGAGCGAAATAATTATAGTAAAAAGAACCGGCCAATTGTACCTTCGATATCCCCTGAATGCCATAAATAAAACAAAAAACAAAATGAATATTTTTTTGATTAATTCATACAATTCATGCGGATCTAATAAACGGCGCAAAATATATTTTTTAATTAAAAACAATTGCTTCTCCATGCCGTTTAAATCCTGAATATATAAATATCTTTTTGCATTGAGGTGTTTGAATTTTTTTACTATTCCATTGGGGAAAACCGCTTTTACATCTACAAATTTATTCTCTTGAATCTGTATCGTTTGTGTTAATTGATTCATCGAAGCATATCCGGATCCACCGTTAATCTGCCTAAAATCTATCAACTGCTTCATATTATTTAATCCTTTGTCTTTATAGACATAAATTTTAGTTCCGATTCCACTTCTGTTATTTTTTATCCCTTCGATTTTTATTTTGATAAAATTATTATTATTTAACTTATTTATCAACATTGAGCTACTCTCGCCTATATAATTTGCAACATACAAATCCAAATCCCCGTCATTGTCAAAATCAGCACAAGCAGAACCGGTGCTATAACCTCCAAAACCTGTCTTTTTTTTGTAAAAATGCCCGTTGATATTTTCAAAATAAATATTCTCACCTACATTTGAAACATAGATATCTTTCCATCCGTTTCCGTCAAAATCGGCAATTACGGCACCATTGCTTTTCATATTGTCTATACCGGTTAATTCAGTGGTTTTATCGGCAAATATCCCTTTACCGTTATTTATATATAATTTGTTTGAAGTTTTCCTATTGGTTACATACAAATCCAAATCACCATCATTATCAATATCGGCAAACACAACGGCATTGCTTTTTGTAGCAGGATCCCCCTTGGTTTTGCTATTGGTGCTGATATCTTCAAATGATAACTCACCTGACTCTTTTAATAGATTTTTATACATTGTATTGGCTCTTGACCAATTTGCAACATATAAATCCAAATCACCATCATTATCTATATCCCCAAATGAACAAGCCATTCCACCATTGATAGATTTTAGTCCCGATTCTCCTGTTTTTTCGGTAAAAATACCGGCGCCATTGTTTAAATATAGTCTGTTAGTACTATGTTCATTGACAATAAATAAATCAAGGTCTCCATCATTATCAATATCTCCAGAAATTACGGCATTGGTTCTATCTGTTTTTATACCAATGCCGCCGGCTATTTTAGAATAATCGATAAAATATTTTGCGCTGATATTTTCATACAGCTTGTTTTTGCCATTTAAGACTCCAACGTACAAATCAATATCATTGTCATTGTCAAAATCTGCGGCACAGGCTCCAAGGTTTAATTCTCTTGCTTCATCCGGTACAGAAGAACCGTTGACTCCGAGTAATCTTGCTTTATCAATAAAAGAAATATTTCCTCGGTTTATATATAAATGATTTTCTTCAAATAGCCCGCAGGTGAAAATATCCACAAGCCCGTCTCTGTTGAAGTCCGCCGTCACTACACCGTATTCATCATCAACAACCTTGGCGTTAAAACTATTGAAATAGTTAGTTTCATCAAAACCTTTCCATTTGGCATGCCTGCTATATGGAGGGGCGTTATTCGTGAAATGAAATAAGATGCCTTCATCCACGCCTATCCACCCGTCATACTCGTTTATCATTTTGATATCATTGATATCCACTTTGGTATTTAATTCTATTTTATCCCAAGATTTATTGCTGTAATGAAGTAAAATTCCGTTAACTCCCGTTAAATAAATATCGGAGGGATTTAAAACAAACATTTTCGATAGAACAGGTCTTTTTTTGTATTCAAAATCCGAAATAATTTCTATTGAGTCATCTTTTGCTTTGCCGATAAAATAATTACCTGCAACAAATAACTCTTTTTTGTACAAAAAGATATCAAATACTTGTTTGGAATTTTCAACCTTAGTCCATTTACCGGAATAATAATACAGTCCTTCATTTTTTATTAATGCCCAAATATGGCTGTCATTTAGCAAAATTACATGAGTTATACTATTATTTGAGGGAGGGTTTATTTTATACCACTTGCCATTTTTGTATAGAGCAATTTCCCCGTATCCGGCAATGGTTCCGTTATTTTCATCTTTAAAATCCATTGCCGATATTGAATTGACTAATGGTTGAGCCAATGCATTCCAGTATTTGCCATTCCAATAATAAAGTTTGGATTCTTGGTATTTAGTATTGTGGGAAATAAAGATGGAGTTAGTGTCCAATGCACATATTGCATCAATGTTTTTTGGAGCTTGGTTTTCAAAATTATACCAGGAATTATCATGATATTCCATTAGTTTTTTGCCGGCGGCAATACCGTAATTTTTCGAAAAAAAGTTGATATAAGTGATGTTTTCGTTTACCGGTATTTCTACTTGAATCCAATGAGAGTTTGATTGAGAAAGCAAAGTCCAAGCACATAGCATTAAAGATAATGCAAAAAGCCATTTTATATTAATTGTTTTTCCCATTGATTGTATCATAATAATTATAAGCCATCATAGGATTTTGTGATATAAACAGCATGTTTTCTATACACAAAATTCCATCAATGCTTAGTATACCAAAAACAAATATACACAAGGCTTGTAGAAAAACGTTAAATATTCGCTTTTCTTTTTACCAAGCTGATGTAAAATACGATTTTACTGTTATTTTTTACATTAAGCTATACTTCCTGTAACATCGTGGTAGAACTTATAATACTATCTCCGGTAGATTCTTTTTCTAGGGATTAAATCTTCTAAGGGTTTTTTGTATATTAAAAATCCTGCATATATATTCCAGACACCGGCTAAAATGGCTCCATAAGCCAAAATATAGTAATTGTTAGCACTAAAATACGTAAATGTCGTAATTGAAATCCCAATTAAAAACAGAATAGAACCCAGAAGTATTAAAGTTAAAGCTTTGGTATTTTGCTGTTTAGCAAGTTGGTAATTTGCAATATGGAAGCTAATATTGCTTTTTGCTTTAAATATAGCCTCTTTCGGAAAAGAATCTTTTCTTTTGTCCAATTCTAAAAATATTGAATCGAAGTCTTCCCCTTGGAATGCCATTTCTTTGACCAAGTTAATTAATTCATTATTTTTCAGTGGTATAGTCATCGTGTTTTTTAGTATTATAAATCTGCGAACAAAAGTAAGAATAATTTTTGTAATGTATACATTAATTTATTATTGATAAAATACCCTAAAAATAACATATTTGTTTAATTTTGGGGGGAGTTTTAAATTAGTGTCTGTCTATAAAGTGCTTGATTTTTGAAAAATAAAGATTATTTTTAAATTTTAATGATTTTATGGACAGACACTAATTAAATGCTGATACTACGTTAAATAAAGAACACAGAAAATTATGGGATGGAAAATGTCAATGATTGTTATCAAGTCTGAACAATTAAAAAATGAAAAAGAATTATTAGAATCATTAGGTTATGGCAGTCTAAAAAAAATCGACAGTCAATATATGGAGGAGGTTTTAATTCCGGAGGAAGGAGAGGTATATATTGGTCGGTATAATGGAAATATAATTATATGTGAACAAGATTTGCCATTTGAAATTATTGAAGGTACAGCAATTGAAGAAGAAATTGTTTTGTTTAAACTTTTTCCTAATATTGAAATTGCAAGTTTTATTTTGCAAAGCACTATCAATATGTGGGGTTATTCGTTAAGTAAAAATGGAATAAAGGCAAGAATAAGATTAGGAAGTTCGGAGTCCGGAACAATTATAGACTATGGTGATGTATTAGAAGAAGAGAAAGAATTATTTTCAAATTCATCTGTAAATAATGATGGGGAAAGGGTTTTTAAATTTAAAGATATACCCGATGATGAATTTTTAGATGATCAAGTAGGCGAGAATTTCATCTTTAGTTTAAGTACCAGATTTTTTGGAGAAAGTATAGATAATTTAGATGATTTATTATATGAAATAAAATTTAAAGGTTTTAGGTTTAAAAAATCTACAAAGGATAAAGATCCTAATGAATCTAAACATAAAATAATAGCTTTTAGCTCTGTCATTGAGGGCTCTCCTATTAATATTTTGCATAAGAAAAATGGCGCTTGGATTGCAATCGCAAAAGGTGATATTGAAATTATAGATAAATCCAATACTGATAATTTCACAAAAATTAGTGAATATGACCTGTATGGAAGAATACCCAAGCTAAAAGGGATGCTAAATCAAAAAGATAATACGACAATTAATATTGATTATTCTACCGGAGAAGTATCGATTAATCCACAGCACTTTCATTTTGGTATTCCTACACATGATGCAAAATCTTCTAGACAAGCAAATGCTGGTTTCGACCTGTTTCATTATTTATATACGACAAAATCAAGATATTTTAAACCAATAGTATATTTGCTGATATTATTTGTCTTAGCAAAGTTATTTGGATGGTTTTTTTATATTCCTTTTGCTTTGTATGGTATTGTTAAAATATTGGAATTATTAAAAACAAGAGATATGTATTATTCCGGAGATTTAAATCCGGCGATTGTAATAGATGAAAGGACGAATAAAATTGCTTCTTTAACAAATATGTCAATGGGATTGGGAACTTATCCTTTATTGAGAATAAGAAATTATCCATTGCCATCAAAATACAGAAAAAATGGGCAAAAGATACCTGTTGCAGGGGTATATCAAAATACTGAAAATTACAGTCATTGGAATTTTTATGAACCCCACCCAATACCATCCGGTGTTAAAAAAGAAGAAATTACAGATAAAAAAATAGATTTAATACCCCAAGAGGAATGGAATAATCTTAAAAATGAAATTAATAAATTTAAATCAATTCCTAAAGAGGGGTATTACCCAATTAACATTGAAACATCTAATTGGAAAAATATAGATTTAGACAAAATTAATTGGATGCAATTTGGTGAAGAAAAATAGTAATCGGCAAAGTTTTATACAAAATAAATATTGATATATAGTCCTCATCCCGAAGATGAAATGATAGGAGTGGGTGAAGCTTTAAACAGATTGTAAGAGCAAGGGGCACGATGTCCATATCGTATACCAAACACCTGGTAATATATCTATTCCAAATAATGTTGTACTAAGATTATTTTATTAAAAAATGTGTTTTGGTCTTACTATTGGATTGTTAGGAGCAACCAAGAATTAGTCCTGAAAATATCTCATAAAACTAATTGGGTTGTCATATTTTATAATATATTGAAAAAAATATATATTTTTACGGGCTGTACGAGCAGAAAAAAATATTTTCTACATAATATTAACAAGTTTGTGTTTTTATTAACTAACATATCTTTTATGAAACGATTACTGACTTTTGTTGTAATATCACTAATTCCTGCATTTTCGTTTGCTATGGGTTTAGATGAAAAAATTGAAAGCAAATTCAAGCCATTTTCTGATTTGGTATTTAATATAGTATTTTCCTCTGTCAATATTGCCGGGATGGATGTACCGATAGTATTAATTGTATTATTATTGGGAGCGTTGTTTTTTACTTTATATTTTAATTTCGCAAATATTAGATATCTAGGTGTAGCAATAAATGCCGCTAAAGGAAAGTATGACAAAATGGATCATCATGTAGGAGAAACCCTATATGGAGATCCAACACCAAATGATGATGGTGATGTGTTTGAAACACCGATGAAAGAAGGAGTCATAGGTGAGGTTACACACTTTCAAGCTCTGACTGCCGCCTTGTCTGCAACGGTTGGTCTTGGTAATATTGCCGGGGTAGCTGTTGCTATTGCACTGGGAGGTCCAGGAGCGACGGTCTGGATGATATTAGCCGGATTCTTAGGTATGTCAACCAAACTGGTCGAAGCCACATTGGGCGTAAAATATCGTGAAATAGATGAAAATGGAAAGGTTTATGGTGGGCCTATGTACTATTTGAAAACAGGATTTAAAGAAAAAAATCTTTCGTTGATAGGGAAAATACTCGCAGCAATGTTTGCGATAATGGTTATAGGCGGATCATTTGGAGGTGGAAATATGTTTCAGGCCAATCAAGCTGCAGCGCAATTTAAACTTCTTTTTGGGATTGATTCAGGATTTGTTTTTGGGGTATTTATGGCAGTTTTAGTTGGTATAGTAATCATTGGAGGTATAAAAAGAATAGGTAAAGTAACCGAAAAAATTGTTCCGTTTATGGGCATTATGTATGTTGGTGCTGCGATAGTCATTTTAGTATTAAACTTTCAGCATATTCCTGAGGCATTTAAGATAATATTTCAAGGAGCTTTTGCTCCTGATGCAGCGCTGGGAGGTATTATAGGGGTGATAATTGTAGGATTTCAGAGAGCTGCTTTTTCCAATGAAGCCGGTGTCGGTTCAGCCTCTATTGCACATTCTGCTGTTAAGACAAGATTCCCTGCTAGTGAAGGTATTGTCGCATCGATAGGGCCATTTGTAGATACTGTTATTATTTGCACTATGACTGCATTGGTTATTATTATCACAAATATAGACGGCAATCTTTTTAATTATGCTAATTTGGATGAAGCTAATAATGTGATTATGAATAGTGGTCAACATTTGGGCGGTGTAGATTTGACATCAGTAGCCTTTGATTCTGCGATTCCACATTTTTCAATACTTTTAACAATCGCGGTAATATTATTTGCTTTTTCTACAATGTTATCTTGGTCATATTACGGGCTTCAAGGCTGGAAGTATTTGTTTGGTAAAGGAACAACTGTTGATTTAGTTTATAAATTCTTGTTTTTATTTTTTGTAATTGTTGGAGCTTCCTCTTCGTTAGATTCTGTAATAAATTTTTCGGATGCTATGATATTTGCTATGGTATTTCCAAATATGATTGGTTTGATAATCTTTGCCCCAACTGTAAAAAAAGAAATAAAGCATTATCTAGATTCTATCAAGAATTTTTATGAGCAGAAAGCAGCATAATAATAAGATTTTGTAATGGAGGTTGTATATATTTCATTGGGTAGCAATATTGGAAATAGATTAAGCTATATCAATTCTGCTATTGATAAAATAATGAATAGTGAGATAGACATAACAGCTGTTTCTCCATTTTATCTAACAGAGCCTTGGGGAAAAACAGATCAAAATGAGTTTATAAATTGTGTTATTGAGATAAAAACAGAAAAATCACCTTGGGATTTGCTTGGAATATTTCAGTCAATAGAAAAAGAGTTGGGTAAGAGTATAAAGGTCAGGTGGGGAGAGAGGACTATAGATATTGACATAGTTTTGTATGGGCGAAAAGTTATATTTGAAAAAAAAATTACAATTCCTCACCCGAGATATCGCAAACGTAATTTTGTTTTAATACCTTTGTGTGATATTTCAGAAAATATATTTGATCCGATTGCTAAAAAGTATTCAGGTGAGATGTTAAAGCAAATTAAAGACAACAATAAAGTAAAGCGTTTCAATGAAAATTGATTTTCCATATAGATACATAGCTGTCGAAGGCAATATTGGAGCAGGAAAAACTTCTTTTACCAAAATGGTAAGGGATGAGTACAATTGTCGTTTAATCTTGGAAGAGTTTGCTGAAAATCCGTTTTTACCCCTATTTTATGAGAATCCAAAACGATATGCTTTTACTGTAGAGTTGTTTTTTATGACTGAAAGATACAAGCAAATGGAGGATAGTTTGGTAGCTCAACAAAGCTTATTCAGTGATTTTACAATATCGGATTATGTATTCATTAAAACATTGATTTTTGCTAGAAAAAACCTTGGAAACAAAGAATTTCGGTTATTTCAACAGCTTTTTACTACACTCCAACAAAATTTTCCTAACCCTGATTTATTGGTTTACTTACATCGTAATGTAGATATTTTACTTAAGAATATCAGTAAAAGAGGGAGAGAATATGAGAAAAATATTCAGCGAGAATACCTTTACAATATTCAAGATTCGTACTTTGAGTATTTTAGAAATATAGTTTCATTTCCCATACTGATAATAGACTTGGGCGATATTGATTTTATTAAGGAAAAACAGTATTACGATATCCTCAAATCAGTTATAGCCAAAGAATATACTCCCGGAGTACACAGAGTTAGTTTGAGTATTTGATAAAATTAATGTATAAATAATTGCATATATACAACTATTTAGCTAAATTTGCATAATAATAGATGATTTATACAAATAACAAAATAAAACAAATTTTAAAAGCAGAACTAGTAAAAAGAGGTATCTCTGTTTCGGAATTAGTATTCCTATTAAATAAAGAAGGGATAAATGAAACAAAATCCGGTGTTACAAGCAAATTGAGCAGAGGATCATTTAGTGCAGTCTTTTTTTTACAATGCCTTTCTGTCATTGGATGTAGGAAGATTGAAATTGAGGATTATGAAGCAAGTTTTAATATTGCTGCAGACTTAATTGTTGATTATAAAACCGATGATAATGGTTAAAAAGCTGAGATTTATAGACTTATTTGCCGGTCTAGGAGGACTTCGATTGGGATTTGAGCAAGCATGTAATGAAAAAGAAATCAGAAGCATTTGATCTATTGGGTAATACTGTTGTTGTTCCTGTAGTGAAATTTGTAGCTGATTCTCTACTTGATTCATTAAAAAAAATCCCGAATCATTTTTATTCTTACAATTCTATTTCAAGTGAAATACCTGTATGATATTAATAGTTTCTAATAACATTTCTTGACCAATGAGCATTCGAGTGCCTTGTTTGAGGGTATTGGTGACGAGTCTCATTTAATGCAAACAAAAAGTCCTTTAGCTTATTAAAGGGTTTAAATCTAGATCTTTCGGAATACCAAAGGCTAGGTCTAATATTGTAAATTACATTTTTCTTTTCTTGTACTTTTATAGGGTAAGTGCTACTAGGACAAGCTAACTCCCATATTTTTTTTAACCAAATGTTTTTTACTCTAATAATACCATCCTTCATCTGATATGCAAAAATCAAATAATCTGAATTTAATCTGTATGCATTTTCTAATAGTGAATTGCAATAGGAATCAAAATCAGCAAGATCAAACCCTGAATCTCTATCAAAATCAAAGGTTTTAACTTCTAATAATCCTTTAGTTATATTTGCTTTATCTAGTAAGAAATCAGGAAAAGACTGTGAATTTGCATTTTCCAAAAAGTCAATATCATTATAGACAAACCAAGCTTTCAACCATTCCTGCAATAGATTGCCAATAGAATCTTTTGCTTTAATTGTGATAGGTAAATCCTTAACAGTAAAACTAATTGTTGCGTTTTCCCCTATTAATTTATAATCATCAACTAATTTCTTATATAGATCAACAGCTGATATTTTCATAAAAATATGATATCTACACAAATGTAATGTAAAGAAATGAATTATCAACTTTATCGGTTAATAATTTGCCAATTATATCCTAATTTCTACCTTTGCATGCTGAAAAAATAATAATTATAATGATTCAAGATTTATTTAAAAAAATAGTTTCTCATTCAAAGAAATATGGTTTTATATTTCAATCAAGTGAAATATATGACGGCTTAAGTGCTGTTTATGATTACGGACCATATGGCGTTGAGCTGAAAAATAATATAAAAGAATACTGGTTCAAGTCCATGGTCAGAATGCACGGAAATATCGTTGGCATAGACTCTGCGATTTTTATGCATCCAAAGACATGGAAAGCATCGGGACATGTAGATGCTTTTAATGATCCGTTAATTGATAACAAAGATTCGAAAAAAAGATACAGAGCTGATGTATTAGTAGAAGATTATATAGCTAAAATCGAAGCTAAAATAAATAAAGAAGTCACTAAGGCTAAGAAAAGATTTGGAGAGGATTTTGATGAAATCCATTTCCGAGCAACAAACCAAAGGGTATTGAATAATATTAAAAAAATAGAGGATATCAATACCAAAATGAGCAATGCTCTAAATACAGGAAAGCTTGAAAATTTAAAGTTGTTGATTGAAGAATTGGGAATTGCCGATCCTGTTTCCGGTTCAAAAAACTGGACAGATGTACGTCAATTCAATCTGATGTTTAACACTCAGTTGGGGAATATATCCGGTGAAGAAGGCAAATTGTATCTAAGACCTGAGACAGCTCAAGGTATTTTTGTAAACTTTTTGAATGTTCAAAAAACTACTAGGCAAAAAATTCCTTTTGGAATTGCCCAAATAGGAAAAGCATTTAGAAATGAAATTGTGGCTCGTCAATTTATCTTTAGGATGAGAGAATTTGAACAAATGGAAATGCAATACTTTGTACGCCCGGGAGAAGAAATGAAGTGGTATGACTACTGGAAAACCCAAAGAATGAAATGGCACAAATCTCTTGGAACTGATGACAGTAAGTTAAGATATCACGATCATGATAATCTAGCTCATTATGCAAATGCAGCAGTAGATATAGAATTTGAGTTCCCATTTGGTTTCAAAGAACTGGAAGGCATTCATTCACGTACTGATTTTGACTTAAAAAGTCATTCGGAATTGAGTGGAAAAAAACTACAATATTTTGATCCTGAAATAAATGAAAATTATATTCCGTACGTAGTGGAAACCTCCATTGGTGTGGACAGGATGTTTTTAGCGGTAATGACCAATGCATATACAGAAGAAATAGTTCCAGATGCCTCAGGAAACGAATCAGAAAGAGTCGTGTTGAAAATCCCCGCAGCATTAGCTCCTATTAAGGCAACGGTGTTACCTTTGGTTAAGAACAAAGAGGAATTGACTGATAAAGCGAAAGAAGTATTCAATAAACTTAAACCATTTGTAAATACGCAATATGACGAAAAAGATGCAATCGGACGTAGATATAGAAGGCAAGATGCAATAGGAACACCATATTGTATAACGGTAGATTTTGACACATTGGAAAATGATACAGTAACAGTAAGAGAGAGAGATTCACTAAAGCAAGATAGGATGCACATTGATGAATTAGTGCCTTATATCCAAAAGCATACTGATCTATCTTCTCTATTATCTAAATTAACGGATTAAAAAAATATTATGAAAGTAGCAATACCAACATCAGATAAAAAAACAATATATGGGCATACTGGTCATGCCGATTATTTTATGGTTGTAACAATAGAAAACGGAACAATCACAAACAATGAGTTTAGAGATAATCCACATGTGAATCATGAAAACCACGGGAATCATCCTGATCATGAGCCGGGAGATCATGAGCACAATCATGAACACCATCATCATCACAATCATATGCACGGTGACGAAAATGCACACGACACAATGATAAAATCAATAGAGGATTGTAAGTATTTTGTGGTAAAACACGTCGGTAGAAGATGCGCTCCATCATTGAAGAAATTCGATGTCAGACCTGTATTGATAAAGGGGCAAGGCGATATTTTGATTGATGATATACTAGTGGAGGTCTTGAAGATGGATTAAAATTTTATTTTAGTCAATAATTGAATAAATACGCTTGACACGACACTAGGCTATCAAAATACAAAGCCGAGGCTGATTGTTGAAAAGTTTAATTTTGTTTTCTTATAGCCTTTATAAAATTCGGTAAGGCTACGCTCTTGCTTAAAGTCTATTGTCATAAAATATACGTTGAATCCAAAGCCATAATCATAGCCGACAAATCCTTCGTAGATATTGTTGAAATTAATGTTGTTTGAGTTATTATCTATCTTTATTATACGGTTGAGATTTACACCTGCGTATACCCTATATCTAAATAGTTTTGTTAAAGTAGATTCGTATCCTGCATCAACATTTAGTTTTGCTAAATGATACTTTGGCCTATCGTTGATATATTCTTTTTTAGCAAATTCAGAAATGGTAAATTTTTGATAAAACAATCCGGGACTCATAAAAAAACCCGTTGCTCCAATTTTTGCTTGAACGCCAAGATTGATCCCCGGTCTAAAAGAAAATTCATCATTGTGTAAACTAACTATTAATACACCTGCCTTGACATGTGCAACATTTTGGGCTGTACTTATAGTACTAAAACCAAAAAATAATATGAGTATATTTACGGTAGTTTTAAACATAATACTAATTTTACCGCCTACAATAAAAGAGTAATTTTTAACAAATCATAATAAACGTGAGATTATTTTACCTTCTTTGAATGTTAAAGTTTTTAAAAACTTACTAATCAATGAGATAAAATATTTGTTTTAAGTTTATGCTGATAAAATATACAGAAATGATAAAGTATATATATTTATTTTTAATTGTTTTTATATTTAATAACTATATAATATCACAGAGCAATCTAAAAAGCCCTTTTAAGTGTGTAACCAATCATTTGAACTATTTAAATGAAAAAGATTATAATCCGTCCCAAGCTTCAAAATCATTTTTTGTTCCCGATTCTACCAAGGCGGTAGATTATGCGATAAAACTAAAAAAAGTATTTGATGGATTGGGATTGTTTGTGCCTGTAAATAGAATTTCAGATAAACCCAACTATATTGATAGTTTGTCGGGGAAAAATAAATTTGTTATTTTTCCACATAAATTGCCGGAGATTTACTTAGAAAAAATTGATAGCAATTGGTATTATTCTCCAAATTGTTATACCTCTATAGATAAGCTTTTTAATCAGGTTTATCCTTTTGGTGCTGATTTTCTATATAAGTATTTATCTCCTTTTGGAAATCAAAAGATACTTGGGCTGCATACATGGCAATATTTGGCATTTTTGATTTTGCTAATATTAGCTGTTTTATTGTTTTATGTTTTTAACCTAATACTCAAGCCTTTATTGATATTAGTCGCGGATAAAAGTTTTAAAACGCATTTGAGTCTACCAATCAAATATTCGAAAACCACGAGAATTATTAGTTTGCTAATCGTATTTTATTTATTAAAATTTGGTTTTGCTTTATTAAATCTTCCTATTGGCATTTCTTCCTTTATTATAATATCTCTTGATATAATCAATATCGTCCTGATGAGCCTTCTTGCATATCAGATATTTGATATTGTAATGGCTTTTTTAAATCATTTTGCCAAGTCAACCAAAAGCAAAATGGATGATCAAGTATTACCAATAGTCAAACAAATAGTTAAACTATTGATCATATTGGTTGCGATATTAAGGATTTTGGTTCTTCTTAATATCAATGTCACGGCTTTAATCGCCGGAATCTCTATTGGTGGTCTTGCATTAGCTTTAGCTGCTCAAGATACGGTAAGAAATTTTATAGGTTCTTTAATGATATTTATAGATCAACCATTTCAAGTAGAAGATTGGATAGAAATAGATGATATGGCCGGTACAGTAGTTGAAGTTGGTTTTAGGTCAACTAGAATAAAACAATTGGATACCTCCATAATATCTATTCCTAACGGTATAATTTCAAACAAAGCACTTAAAAATAAAGGCCTACGGGTTTATAGGCTATTTGAAACAAAATTGGGTGTAGCATATGATACACCGAGAGATTATCTTCATGCATTTATAAAAGGATTGAGACAAATAGCAGATTTTCACCCCAAAGTATCTGAAGATAGATATATTTTTCTTTCTGATCTGGGAGATTATTCCATAAATATTCTGTTCAGGGTATACCTTCAGACGAATGATTACAAAGAAGAACTTGCTTTGAAAGAAGAAATCACCTTTAAAATAATGGAGCTATCAGAGCATTTAGGTGTAAGATTTGCATTTCCATCCCAAACTATGTACATAGAGCAGTTTCCGGGACAAAAGGATTTGATTCCGGATTATCCAAAAGAGGATTTAGAAAAAAAGCTTAAAGATTTATTGGGGTAATTGATAAACTTTTTTTAAAAATATCGCAAAAATATTCTTTTTGCGATATTTTTACTTTATTCAAATTACTGATGCTAAGGCATCACTAATTCTCAGAAAGACAAAAATCTCATCAAAAATCTTTATTTTTCAAAAATCAAGCACTTTATAGACAGACACTATTTAGATTATTATTACCTTTTTTGTTTGAATTCTATTATTTGTTTCAGCTTGAATAAAATATATTCCTGAATTAAAATTATTATTAATGATAACTTCTGATTTACTGACTTTATTACTGTATATTTCAACCCCAAAAATATCTTATTTTTTTTTCTTAATATCATTATTTTATTTAATTCCAATGAAGCTATTTATTGGATTATGATAAATAATTAAATTGTATCTGAATATTTTCTCCTAAATTAATAGTACTTAAAGTTACAAATGCTTAACTTATAATTTCTTCAGCTTGAGTAATAGAAATAAATACAAAAATAAATAGTATTGTGTTTAAATTTTTTTTCTTAAAGCATCTTCTAAATTATACACTTTGATATGTGGCTGAGGATATTCAAAATCAATGTCAATATCTTTTCTTACCCCAACCAAAAACAATCTTTCTCTTTTTTGCAGTACACGATAATGAATCGCTTTAAGAACTTTAACCGGAATCACTTAATATCCTATTTCATCTAAAATCGATACCATTCCTCTCAATGTTTTTCCATTATCGTGAGAAAGTAATCCTTTGACATTCTCTCCTATACATATTGGGGGTTTTACTTCATTTACAACTCTTGCAAATTCATAAAACAATGTTCCTCTTGCATCTTTTAATCCAAGTCTTTTTCCTGCATAACTAAACGATTGACAAGGAAATCCGCCTGTAATTACATCAACCTTATTTTCATATTTCTTAAACTCAAAAGATTTAATATCTCCTTCTAAAACATTCCATTTTAGTCTATTTTCTCTAAGAATTTCACAAGCCTATTTATCGATTTCATTGAGTGCTACGCATTTAATACCTGCTTTTTCTAAACCAATTGCTAAACCACCTGCACCTGCAAAAAGTTCAATAACACTATATGATTTTAAAGGTTCTACCGAATTATCAACATCATCTTCTAATTCATTATTTAATAAATGAGAAAATAAGTTTAATTAATCCTTTTTATATATTCTGTAATTACTGATTGGCTCTCTGGCTGCTGTCAATTTTCCTTGTCTATCCCATCTTCTAAGGGTTTCTTTACTCTTTCCAATTAATTTTGAAGCTTCTTCCAACGAATAATAATTTTTAGTAACCATATTGCACAAGTTTGGACATTGGTTACAAAAATATAAATAAATTGTGAGAAAAAAATCTAAATATGATAAATATAAAAATCGAAAAATTATTTTTATTTTTACAGTAATTTTACTTCAATTTCTGATGTTAAAGCATCTATTGTTTCCTTTAGAATCTTTGTACCATCCACTTCAAGAGCAACTTCACCTACTGTATGAATGAGGTCAAAATAAAAATTCTCTTTTCCTGTTAGCCTATACCAAAAATCTTGACCGATGACGACAGGATATTTTTCATTAATTCTTTTATAATGAGAACTGAGTTCTTTTTCATCGCCATAAATTACTCCAACAATTAAATCATTAATTCGAATATTCAAATTGTTTGTTCTTGCAAGATTAGTAATCCCTTTAAAATGTCCGATAATAGTCTCAATATCATTTGAATTAATTGTATTTGGGCCTGATTTTAATTGACAATATTTCTTTCTTTTGTCTATTGAATCAATAAATTCTATGTTTATTCCTGAAGTAGTGGAACCAAATCCTTCAAACAATTCGCTTATCAATTTCTGAATCCTCATTCCAAATGAAGTTGTAATCGATTGACCTAAAACACGGGGCTTCTGCGATACTTCCCGGATTATCATTTCCCTTTAAAAAGTTTGCTAAATACTTGAAAAGAAAAGGATTTATATTATAATTGGATAATTTTCTTGCTTTTTTAAAAGCCGTATTTATATGAGCCTCAACAATTTCATTTCGAAAGAAATCCTTAGACCTTTTTAGTAGTAAATTTTGTTCTTTAGCATTCAACCTTGGGTAGTCAACGGCTCGAATGCTTAGTTGTTTTACCAACCTGTCTTGATCCTAGTAAAATAAATGCTTTTGTTGACCCAATTCTATTATTTATTATCACTGCTTGCACCCAACGATTTTTATATACAGAACGATTTGAATATGCTGCGTGCCGCATTTTGAAACGAATATTTTCAGGTTACGATAATGTTTATTTTGTGTTTCAAGTTCCATGTTTACAACTAATTGCGGCATGCAGTATATTTTTTGTTAGCTTTTCGTTGATTATTCTTCTATTCCTTTATTTTCATCATTTTCAATTCTTTTTCCCAGTTGCTTTGCATTTAAAGGTGAAATAACTTTTTTCCTTGTAGTCTTTTCCAGTTGTTTACGTGCAGCATTAGCCACTTTCCCACCTTTACGTGCTACCTGTTTATTTTCATTAAGTGTCTTTGGCTGTTTTTCTTTCGATATTTCAGTCGTTGATGCTTCTGCCAACATATTAAACACCAACTCCAAATTCGTCATATTATCTCGTAAGTTTTCTTTCTTCAAATCTTTAAAATCCTTATACTCACGAGTTGTCATTCCTGACCAGGCTTTTGTTATTTCATCTGTCAGAATAGCATATTCAATTCCTTTTTTAATTCCGTGCAAGTCCCATTCATCAGTCAACTCTTTACGTACTTCAATACTTTTTAATCGCTGGTTAATCCAATTTACTGAATAGCCTTTTTTCAAATAAGTTTCCATTGCTCGGTCAAATGCAAGTTCTGGGTCTTCTGTCTCTTCTATTCTTTCATAACCAACTTTTGCTAACCATGTCTTGAAAGGTTCAGCTTTCGGTGATGGAATAGATTGAATTAATCGTAATAGTTGTTCTGTATCAGCGACATCTGTCATTCGCTTTTTACCATCTGGTGATTTCATTTTCAACTGTCCGATTTTTTCGGACACTTCACTTCCTTCTGATTTTAATTTGCTTTTTAAATCAGACCAATATTTTCTTGGCCTTTCACTTCCTGTCAATACACCAATAACATCAATGATTGAAAAATACCATTTTTCTTGGTCATTATCCCAATGAACCCTAACTCTTTGGTCTTGAAATAATTTTATTGCATTCTCTTTTGTCATACTTCTAAATTTTCAAACACAAAGATACATAAATTAAAAATTTTTAGCGATTTTTTCAATTTTGTGATGCCATTCTTACAATGAAAGCTAACAAATATATATAAAAAAACCCTCAAATCACTAAAACATTTATATTTTTTACATAAGTATATAAGTTTTAAGCCTGTTTTATATTAATTATTACTACTTATATCCTATCCATTATGCCTGATATCCTCTGTGTTTTGTTATTTACAGCTTTTATCAAAATGTCCTTCTTGCTGATCAAGAGCACATTATTTTTTGCTCTCGTTACTGCTGTATATATTAACTCTCTAGAGATTAGAGTGTTTTCTTGATTTTCCGGTAATATCACGATGATATTTTCAAATTCTGATCCCTGACTTTTGTGTATTGTCATCGCAAATACTGTTTTGTAGTTATTGATATTAGCTACAGGGTAATTGATTATTTTATCTTCTGATTGAAAGTAAGCTTTAAGTTGATCGCTGGCTGGGTCATTTCTTACAATGCCTATATCTCCATTGTAGAGTCCCAATGAATAATCATTGGTGCTTATCATTATTATTTGGTTGTGGTAAAAGCCCTGTTTGGGATTTAATAATCCTCTGCTTTTCAGGTAATTTTCTATCTTGTTATTGTAATTTGATACTCCGTATTCGCCTTCTTTTACAGCACACAAGACCTTCACTTCATTTATGTATTTTAGGGCATTATCAATATTTTTTTCTTTGATATATTTTTGGTAGTGGCTTATCATTTTATAGAAATCAAGCTCATTAAAATCTTCGGTAATTTTAACGCATTGAGTTGTATTAACGCATTCATTAAATGGCTCAAATATTTGTTGCTCATCAGATATTCCATGAATGACCAAGTTGCTAAATTTTCCGATACCTTCAGTGCTTTTGAATCTATAAGACCTTTGTAGTTCGACGATAGTACCTGTCAAGATATTACCATTATTAGTTGCAAATGATGGTGGTATTTGCAATTCTTCAGTAGTGATTATATTATTAAAAAATTCAAAATCAATATTAAGGAAACTATTGATTTTAGCTTGAGACTTGCACAGGTCACCAAATATAGAGCCGGCTTCTATCGAACTTAATTGATCTTTGTCACCAAGTAGTACCAATTTGCTTTTTATCTGAATAGAATCCAATAGTTTCGACATCATCGCAACATCTATCATTGAAGATTCATCAATAATTATCAAATCGTATTTTAATGGATTCTCTTTGTTGTGAACAAATTCTGTTGATTCGTACTTTACTCCCAATAATCTGTGAATTGTCTGTGCTTTCAGCTCTTTAAATTTTTCGACTATATCATTTGATAAGTGTTTTAAATTATTAGCACCGGTTATTAGTGATTCATTCAATCTAGCTGCTGCTTTTCCGGTTGGTGCTGCTAAAGCTACGGATATGTCTGGATTTATTTTGAATAGTATTGCCAATAATTTTGTTATTGTTGTCGTCTTTCCTGTTCCTGGCCCTCCTGTGATTATCGAAAAGTTATTTAATATTGAACTTAGTACAGCTATTAATTGCCAAGGTATCAACAAGTCTTTTTCTAAGTTTTCTTCATGCTTTAATTCAAATAAATCTAAAATATATTTCTTATTTTTAATTATAGAATTTATTTGTCTTTTTCTGTTATTTTTACCGGTATTGATTAATTGATTTATTCTCTCCAGAATGTTAGTTTCATAGTAATAATAACGATGCAAATAGACTTTGTTGTTATGCAACACAAAAGGTTTGATATTATTAATAGCATCTTGGGTGACATATTTTGAAGATTCGATTTTATTAAGACTGAGATAGTCTTTATCTTCTGGAGGACTATTATCAATATCTATACATATATGTCCATGTTCAAGTTTTTTGGATAAGGTATAAGCTAGTTTTTGATTTGATTTCCCTTCAAAATATAAGGCAAAAATATCATGAACTGTATTTTGTGTTTTATTTTGCATTTTTATATGTTCTTATTCTAATAACCATCAACATCTATGTTTATTCTTATTGTTTTTAAGCCGGTTGATTTTTTTACTCTGTCTTTACACTCTTGTATGAAGTCTTTTACTTGAGGTATATTCAATCCTGACTTTTCTAGTTTTATCATTATACGATATTGATAAAATCCTCTTACCCTTGAAATACCTGGGATTGCAGGCCCTACTACTCTTTGAAGAAGCCTAGATTTGAGAAGATCCGCCATATTGCTTGCTCCTTGAAAGCACTTATCCGGTTTTTTGTGCATTATTGTAATTTCAATAATTCTATTAAATGGAGGGTATTTGAATAGTTTGCGTTCCTCTAATTCTCTCATGACAAACGATTCGTAATCGGTATTCAGTACGTCATTCAACATCGGATGCTGAGGATTGTGAGTTTGTATTATTACCAATCCTTGTTTCTTCCTTCTGCCTGCTCTCCCTCCCACTTGCAAAACCAATTGAAAAGCTCTTTCATTTGCTCTGAAGTCGGGAAACTGCATCAGCCTGTCTATATCAATAACTCCTACCATACCGATATGGTCAAAGTCCAAGCCTTTGGTTATCATTTGTGTTCCAACAAGAATGTCTATCTTTCCTGTATCAAATTCTGCCATCAACCTTTCTATATCATTTTTAGTCCTGACAGTATCAATATCCATCCGTCTCACTTTAGCATCGGGAAATATTATTTTTAATTCATCTTCTATTTTCTCCGTTCCGTATCCCAAAAACGACAAACCGGATTTACCACATCTCGGACAATACTCCGGCACTTTTTCCCTGTGACCGCAATAATGACACTTCAATTCATTGTGATATTTGTGGTAAGTCATGCTCACATCGCAATTTATGCATTGGCTGTTCCAACCACAATTGTTGCATATCAAGGTGGGGGAATAACCTCTTCTGTTTTGAAATAAAAGAACCTGTTCGTTGTTATTTAGTGTATTTTGAATCATTGATGTAAGAGCGATACTGTATTTACTATTGTTGGGTAGCAACATTGATTTGTGTCGCATATCAATAATCCTTATTTCAGGCATAGACACATTACCAAACCTTTCATTTAGCCTAACATACCCGTATTTTTCAGTTTTAGTGTTATAATAGCTTTCAAGTGATGGAGTTGCACTTCCAAATATGACTTTTATGTCATCGATTGCACCCAAATATGCAGCTACATCACGGGCATTGTATCTTGGTGAGGGATTTTGTTGTTTGTATGAATTGTCGTGCTCTTCATCAACAATTATAAGTTTTAAGTTGCGAAATGGTAAAAATATCCCTGATCTTGCACCCAAAATGATGGGTTTTCCATTTTTTACCGCATTCCAGATTTCTACTCTTTCATTTTGGTTCAATTTGCTGTGAAAAATATAAACTTCTTTTCCAAAAACAGCTGCAAGTCTATTTATCAATTGAGTTGTTAGGCCTATTTCAGGTACTAAAAACAATACTTGACCACCTTTGTCAAAAGTCCTTTTTATATATTCTTGGTATATTCTTGTTTTACCACTACCGGTAACTCCATGAAGTAGCACATGGTTTTTTGTTTTAAATATTTCATCAATTTCATCAATAGATTTTTGTTGACCTTTGGACAATTCAGGTAATTCATTACTATTTTCAGCAAAAGGGATTAATCTGCTGATAGTCTTCTCGTATTCATTAAATATACCTTTTTCTACTAATTTTTTTATCACACTTGAATCCACTTGTGCCAATTCTTTCAATGCAGCTTTGCTTATTTCCTGTTGAGTATTTTTTAATTGGGCAAAGGCAAGAATAGCGTTTGTTTGGTGTTTTGACCTTTTGGCTAGATCAAATGCTTCGATCATGTCTTCATCTTCTTTATGCTTCTCAGTTAATTCAATATACTTGATTTTTTTTGGCTTATAATTTTTTACCATTTCTTCCCTGATATTGACAATCTGTTTGTCCAAAAGAGAATGAATAATGGGATAGACTGTTTTTTTATCAAGGATATCTCTTATATCTTTTAAGTTGAGGTCATTTTGTATTTTTAATGCTTCATAGACTAGATATTCTTCATCATTTAAGTCCATATGGTCAATTTCTTCCTTCGTCATTAAGCCCAATAGGGTTTCACTTGACATTTTAAGACCGGACGGGAGAGCAACATTCATCACTTGGCCAATAGTGCTCATATAATATCCGGCTATCCATTTCCATAGATTGAAATGAGATTTTTCGATGATAGGTCGTTCGTCTATTACCGAGATTATATCCTTAGTCGGGTAATCCGGTCGTTCGCTAGTTATTCCGACTATAAGACCTGAATAGAATTTTCTTCTTAAGGGCACTTCAACACGAACTCCAAATTTGATTTGATTTTCCATGTGTTGCGGTACTGAATAAAGATACGACTTTGGCAATGCCAAAGGCAAAACAACACGAGCATATTTTGTGTAGTTCGAATTCATTTAATACAAAGATAATAAAAAAAAAGGTCGCTACTACCCCCGTAGACCGACCTTTTTAAACTTAACTTTCTGAGTATTCTTTATAATACATCTGATTCGTCTAGGGAATTGCATATTTCTTGCCAAATTTAAAGTTTTTTCAAGTGTTGCTACGGTATATTTTATATGGTGTAAAATAGCAATGTGAATTTCACTGGTGTTTCAATGCACGAAATATGGAAATTATTCGTATATTTACTAAATATATGTATTTACTAACCAAATATGCTGCTTTGTTAAAACAATGAAGAGTCTATTAAAAGGGATATTATTACTTTTTATTCTTTTTCTTGTAAGTTCTTTTATTGAAAAGCAAGAGTGGGGTTTTTTTGCGCATAAAAAGATAAATCGTTTAGCGGTTTATACGCTGCCTCCTGAGATGATGTATTTTTTTAAGCCCAATATTGAGTTTTTTACTGAGCATGGTCCGGATCCTGATAAACGCAAATATGTTGATCCACATGAAGCTGTGCGACACTATATAGATATTGATTATTGGGGTGAATACCCATTTCCGCATTTGCCAAGGACATGGTTGGGAGCAATGATTAAATATATTGAGATTAGTGCAGTCTATGAAGACACCAAAATGACATTGTTTAGCCCTAAGATTAATGAATATGATGGGGACACTATTTTTGGAAATAATATCAGAAGTTCTTTTGAAAGATACTCTTCTTTTGTTAAGGATACAATAGCGGATAATATATTAGAAGGTAAAATGGAATTTTCAATAGATACCTTTGCAAAATGGTTGGATGTGAATTTGTCACTTTTTGAAGGAGCACAAATTGTAGTAGAGGAAAATTTTTCAAAGGAAGGTATTTCACCATATTTTTTATATCAATATTATTATGCTTTGGTACATGCTTTTGAGAAGAAAAATGCCAAATCTATTATTAGACGTGCTAATGACATAGGTCATTACATTGCAGATGCTAGTGTACCATTACATACTACAAAAAATTATAACGGTCAACTTACAGGGCAAAAGGGCATTCACGCATTTTGGGAAAATCGTATACCGGAGTTGCTGGCAGATGAAGAATTTGATTTTTTTGTTGGGAAAGCATCTTATGTAGAAAATATCAGAGATTTTTTTTGGGATATTATTTTAAAGAGTCATAGTAATAAGGATCAAGTATTGGCAGCTGAAATGAAAATTAGAAAATCATTTCCCGAAGATAAAAAGTTTGTCTTTGCTGAGAGAAATGGGGTCATTACAAGGCTTCAATCGGAGGAATATACACGCGCTTTCAACAAAGAGCTAAATGGTATGGTCGAAATGAGGATGAGAGATGCTATTAAAGCTTTGGGAGATATTTGGTACACAGCTTGGGTAGATGCCGGTCAACCTGAACTAAAAGATATAACAGAGATAAATTGGACTAAAAAAGAAATCGAAGAAATGAAAAAAATAAATAATGCCGATAAAAACGGCACATTTCATGGCAGGGATCATTGGGACTAGTGGCGCTTAAAACGCACTATTCTCGTAGATGTTCCTCCTTATAGTTCGGGGTTTTGGATATTTGAAGGTATATATATAGCTGCGTTATTGATACCGTGGTGGTTTATCTCCTTTTGATAAATTTAATGTTTTAATACAATATTAGATTGCCTGTTTTCGTACAGACACTATAATAAACTAAATAATATATATGAAAAACATACAAAAATACTTGGAAGATAATAAAGATAGATTTTTAAATGAATTATTCGAATGGTTAAGAATCCCTTCAGTTAGTTCAAATCCTGATAGCAAAGACGATATGTACAAAGCTGCCAACTGGGCAAAAGATGCATTGTTGAAAGCAGGTGCAGATAGAGCAACAGTTTATGAGACAGAAGGGCATCCTGTGGTATATGGAGAGAAAATCGTTGATCCAAATAAACCTACAGTATTGGTTTATGGGCATTATGATGTTCAGCCTGCCGATCCTTTGGATTTGTGGGATAGCGAACCGTTTGAGCCTGTGGTTAGGAAAACAGACTTGCATCCTGACGGTGCTATATTTGGACGTGGTTCATGTGATGACAAAGGTCAAGCTTTTATGCATTTCAAGGCATTTGAAGCAATGGTGGCCAATGGCTTTTTGCCGGTAAATATTAAATTTATGATAGAAGGGGAGGAAGAGATTGGCTCTCCTAGTTTAGGGAAGTTTTGTGAAGATAATAAAGCAATGCTAGCGAATGATGTTATCCTTGTGTCGGATACTTCTGTCATTGCCAATGATGTCCCATCTATTACCACCGGATTGAGGGGATTGTCATATGTAGAAGTTGAGGTAGTGGGAGCAAATAGAGATTTACATTCAGGTACATATGGTGGTGCAGTAGCAAATCCCATCAATATCTTGAGCGAAATGATATCAAAGTTGATGGATGAAAACAGGCATATAACTATCCCGGGATTTTATGAAGATGTAGTGGAGGCTACTGCAGAGGAAAGGGTATTGATAAACGAAGCTCCATTTAATCTTGATGATTACAAAAAAGAGTTGGATATTGATGATGTTTGTGGTGAGAAAGGGTATACTACTGACGAACGAACCGGGATTAGGCCTTCGTGTGATGTGAACGGTATATGGGGCGGTTTCACGGGTAAAGGAACTAAGACAGTATTGCCTTCAAAGGCATATGCTAAGATTAGTATGAGGCTTGTTGCTAATCAAAAGCCTAAAAAGATTGCTAAACTTTTTGAAGAATACTTTAAATCTATAGCGCCTGATTGTGTCAGGATAAAAGTTGATTATCTACACGGCGGATTACCGGTGATGACACCGATAGATACTCCGGAATATAGAGCAGCAGAGAATGCAATGGAGACTACTTATGGCAAAAAGCCGATTCCCACTATGGAAGGTGGTAGTATTCCTATTATTGCATTATTTGAACAAATACTTGGAAGCAAATCTGTATTGATGGGCTTTGGATTAAATTCAGATGCCATTCATTCGCCAAATGAACATTACGGTTTGTTCAATTTTTATAAGGGAATAGAGACTATACCATATTACTTTAAGTACTATAGTGAGATGAAATAAATTCTATCACGGTTTAGTATAGAACTCTATCATGACCAATTTTAATCTGTCGTTTTTATAACTTGGAACGATAAGTTTATTTCCTGAAATTTGTAAAGATTTTTCAAAGGCTAGATTCAAATCATATAGTTCTGTGGAGAAAATTGATCTACGGTCTGTCTTGCCTAATGGGTTGACAGAATACATCATTATCTGGTTTTGGTCTTTAATTTCATCATTAAATATCAATTTAAGAAGGGAAGGTGTTTTAAAAATAAAAACAGAAGAGTATAAGCCATAATCGTTTGAAGAAAATTGATATTTTGGGATTATCTTGTGCCAGAAGTACTGTCCGTCTTCATGAATAGATATTAGACCGAGTTCTTCAAATAGATAATCGGTATTGCTGCGAAAACTCCGGTTGCGCCTTATATTGTTTTGCCTTGAGATTATTTCCTTTTTTTCAAATACAAGTATTGTGCCACCGTCATTTCTAAAAAGGATTTCTTTAATGTAAAAATTATTGATATATTTTTTTGGTTTTTTATTTCTAAGTCTATAAAAGTCTTTTAGAAATCCAGCTTTATATTTATTAATGATTTTGGTTAGCAATTCTAAATTTCTATTTAATTTAAAAATATAATATCCAACACTTTTGTCACTATAAGACTTTGTTGTTGTACCTGCTATATTTAATATTTCATTAATATTATCATATTTGGATTTGAATTTGTTGGTTTTAAAATCCAAATTTATATTTATTGTTTTGTACTCTTCGAGTTCATTATTGAATGAGTTAACTATGATTTTGTGTTTTGATTTACTAAAAATGGAAGGGATTTTTTCAAAAATAGTGTAAAAAACGCCTTTATTTGAAATTAAAACCTTTCTGAAATCAGTACTTATCTTTATATCTTCAAATGCTATTAGCTTCGAATAAGTTTTTGTGAGACTATCTACATTTATTCGAATAAAAAGCATTGAAGAATTATCTTTTTTTCTAAATAACAAAAGTTGTTTTTCATCTTCCGATTCTGTAAATCTGAATTTTCGATTTAAAATATCTCTTTTCGTAATAAATATTTGATTGGAGTCAATCCTGTTGCCGATATTATCATATCTATAGGCATTAACTATTTCTTTTTTCTTATCCAAGTAAGAATACACTAAGACCCAACTGTCTTTGTTATTGGAAATAGACACTATTTTTATTTTTTTCTTTTCAAATGTAAGTGGTCTAGTCGTATATCTGTTCAAATTACGGTCAAAAATATTAAGGATATACTTTCTGTCATTACTTCGAAATGTCAAAATTTTATTATCAATATTTCCAATCAATGCAAACATATCATCATTTCTTACATCGAGTTCAGGAGCAACAGATATTTTTTGTCCATTGATATTGCGACTAAGGGTTAAAAGCAAAACTAAGAAATATAATATTGGTTTCATGTCATAAAATTAATAAAAAATGTACAAAAGGACTTTTAATTCGCGATTTATTTATTTATTTGTTTTTATAGTTATATAATTTTTACGATCATATGGTGGGTGTAAATTAAAATGTTTTTTTATTTCCTGATTTTTTACCTATTAATACTTAGAGTTGTTAAAAAGTATTGAAAATGACTTTAGCTGATTTGCGATATAATACATTAGATACATATTAATAAAAAAGTATCTCACAAAAAGTTTGTACACTATAAACTATTATCTTAAAATTAATGTTTAGTATGTTATTGTTTTATTATTGAAATAAAATTTTAATTCTCTTGGAGGAACATAAAACCGATATACTACACAAAGTGCATATTTCAAAAGTAATACTTCCTATTATGATAGGAGTAGCTGTCATTATGTATATGCTATATCGCCAGTTCAATTGGGAAGAATTTAACAAGATACAATGGGATTTTCATACTTATTTTTGGATTGGAATGGCTCTGCTCGTTTATATAATTAGGCATCTTTTTATCTCTGCAAGATTAAGGTTGCTTTCAGGATTTGAATTTGGCTGGAAAAAAGCTATTGAATTGATATTTATATGGGAGTTTTCTTCTTCAGTATCGCCTACTAGTTTTGGTGGCTCAGCGGTAGCATTATATTTTTTATCTCATGAAAAATTGCAGACATCAAAATCTATCACTCTGGTATTGTATACCGTAGTTTTAGATTCTTTGTTTTTTCTTCTGTCTTTACCTATTTTGATATTTGCTCTTGGGCCCATAGTCTTTAGACCCGGACTCACCTCGTTTTGGGAGGGTGACAATCATTTATACATTTTTGCACTGATATATATCGGTATGTTATTGTATACAGGGTTTTTCTTTTACGGGCTATTTTTGCATCCTGAAAACATAAAAAAAACTCTGCATTGGTTGGCAAACAGAAAAATATTGAGGAGATTCAAACAAAGCCTGATAAGAGTAGGCAATAATGTAGTGCTCGCATCACATGAATTGGGAAATCAAAAGATTATTTATCATTTGAGAGCATTTTTATATACTGGATTTGCCTGGGCACTTAGGTTTTTTGTTATCAATCTTTTAATTATTGCATTTAGTTCTGTGAAAATAACGGATTTAATATCACAAACTATTATCTATGCCAGAAGTCAAAATCTGTATGTTGAGACCTCATTTACACCTACTCCGGGTAGTACCGGTTTTGCAGAGTATCTTTTTAGTGGGTTTTTTCATGATTATATTCCAGTAGGTTTAGCATTGGTAATCGCTATAATTTGGAGAGTAATGACTTATTATACATATCTTTTTGCAGGGGTAATCATAGTGCCCAATTGGATTAATAAAATATTGAGCAAACGAGCATTATAAATAGTGTCTGTCTATAAAGTGCTTGATTTTTATTGTTGTATTCCGAGTCGCTAACGAATAGAATTAATTTATTTTTATTTCTTACCTTATTTCATATAATTTCTTTAAAAAAATAACGTTGACTAGTCTTGTATTAACTGTGATAAGAATTTATTGGCAAGAGTTAATAACAAAATTGTTTTTTTATTGCCAATACTTATTAATAAATTGTTATATTTGTAAGTTAAATAAAATATTCATTATAAAAAATTGTCGCATGATTTTAGAAAGTCGTGCTTTTCTGTTAGCAAAATTAAAATTAAACACATGAAACAGTTATCATTACTATTTGGTCTATTGTTTTTTACACTTTCGTTATTAGGTCAAAAACAAAATGATGAAGTATTATTCACTATTGCGGATGAGGGTGTTCCAGCATCAGAATTTCTATATATATACACAAAAAACCTTGGAGATAATGCGGATTTTTCTAAAAAAAGTTTGAAAGAGTACCTCAATTTATATATAAAATTCAAGTTGAAAGTGAAAAAGGCAAAAAGCATGAAGCTTGATACTTTTAAATCTTTCAAACGAGAAATGAAAGGCTACCGCGAACAGTTGGCAAAATCTTATCTTGTTGACAAAGAGGTGAATGAAAAATTGATTAAAGAGGCATATGACAGGATGCAAAAAGATTTGAAAGTGAGTATGATCTTAATTAGCTTTTCAAAAAATAGTGAAAGCGAACAGAAAGCAAAAAACAAAATACAAAATGTTTATAATGAATTGAAGAATGGAAAATCATTTTCATCTTTGGCAAGGAAGTATTCTGACGATAAATACAGCAATAAGACAGGAGGAAATTTAGGCTGGGTGACTGCAATGCTCCCAAATGGGTTTTATGATTTTGAAAATAATATTTATAATTTAAAGAAAGGAGAATTTTCAGAACCTTTCAAAACAGACTATGGATATATGATAGTTAAGCTCAATGATATTCGTGATGCGAGAGGAGAAATAGAAGCCGCACATATATTGATTAGAGACAAAATCAAAGGGAAAGTTAACCCAAAAGCAAAACCTCAAATAGATAGTTTGTATGATGTTCTACTAAAGGGTGGAGATTTCACTGAGCTTGCAAAAAAATATTCAATGGATAAAACAACTGCAAGTAAAGGGGGTTACCTTGGGTTTTTTGGCATTGGAAAATACGAAACAAGATTTGAAGATGCGGCTTTTGCACTATCTAAAGATAATGAATTGTCTAAGCCTATAAAAACCTCTTTGGGTTGGCATATAATCAAAAGACTAAGCAAGCCCGGGATTAAGTCCTTTGAGCAAATGAAACGCTCTTTAGCAAATAAATTGAACAAGAACGAAAGATATGAGATAGCTAGAAAGGCGCTGATTGAAAGGATTAAAAAAGAATCTGCGTTTAATGAGAATAAAAGTGCGAGGGATAGATTTATGGCAAAACTTGATAAAAGCTTTTATTCATTCAAATGGGCTGCTCCCGATTTCAATAATGAAGACTTGTGCAAAATTGGAGATATTCAATATACAATCAAAGATTTTGTTGATTATTGCAAAAAAAACCAACGTAAAAGACTTAAATTGGCTAGAAAAGAATCGGTGAAGCAATCTGCGATGAAGATATATAATGATTTTATTGATGACCTGTGTATTAAATATGAAGAACAACATTTGGAAGAAAAATATCCTGATTTCAGGTTTTTGATGAAAGAATATACAGAGGGAAATCTTTTGTTTGAAGTGATGGAAAAAGAAGTGTGGAATAAAGCGTCAAAAGATACCGTAGGATTGAAAAAATTCTATGGCAATAATAAAAACAAATATAAATGGAAGAAAAGGGCTGTTGTCAATGAATATACAATACATACCGATAATCAAAAGTTGATTAAAAAAATCCTTAAATACAGTAAAAGGAAAAGCCATAAAAAACTGATGAAAAAGTTTAATAAAAAAGAAAAACTTATTACTTTTTTGTCAAATAAATTTGAAATAGGAGATAAAGAACTTAATGGTTTGGAGTTTAAAATTGGAGCTAAAACAGAGCCTGTATTGAATAAGAATAAAAAAACAGTCGTTTTCAAAAAGATTGTAGAAATAATCCCTGAATCTTTGAAGACATTGAACGATGCAAAAGGGTACATTATAGCAGATTATCAAGAGTATCTTGAGGACGAATGGATTAAAAATCTTGAGAATGAATACCCTGTTAAGATAAATCAAGATGTTTTTAACAAAATGATTAAATAATTGAAGTCTGATTTGATTACTATAATAAAAAACAAAAATATAGATATTCACTCATTATTAAGTGAATTTTTTAAGCTGTCAGTCTTTATATTGCCAATGATCTTTGTGTTTGGGTGTAGCGATAAGCAAAAAAGAGATATTTCAAACGGAGATATTGCAGCTAGCGTTTATGATAGTAAATTGTATTATTCTGATATAGTCATTGATATGCCTTCGGATATTTCCGACAATGAACGCTCGGATTTGATTAATTCTTATATAGAACATTGGGTTAGAAAAACAATTTTAGCCCATAATGCAAAGAAAGATATTAAAGATTTTAGTAAAATCAATAATCTTGTCGAGGATTATGAAAAATCTTTGATTATTGAAGATTTTAAAAGGATATATATCAAAGAGCATTTGGATTCAACAATTACTCCGGATGATTTGAAAGGGTTTTATGAAATCAACAAGAATCAGTTTATTTTAGAGCGTTCGGTAGTTAATCTTATATATGCTAAATTTAATGATAAAAAACATAATTTAGATAAGTTTTACGAAAAGTGGAAGAAAAGAGACTTCAATTATATCTCAAAATATTGTGAAGCCAATGGAGATGACTATTTTTATAAAAAAGATAAATGGTATGACCTTAAGGATGTTAAGAAAAAACTACCATCTTTTCTGTTGAAAAATAAGGATGCTTATGAGGTTCAAATTAACAAAAAAGGTTTCGAATATTTTTTAAAAGTATTTGAATCAAAGCACAAAAATGAAAATATACCGTTGAATATGGTGAAAGAGAAAGTTGAAAAATTAATTTTGCAAAAAAGAAAATCAGATATAATTGATAAATATATTGAAGAGCTATATAAAAAGGAATTAGCCGGTAACAATATTAAAGTTTATCAATAGATTAAAAAAAATTATAACAAATGAAAAAAATATTAATAATCATATTATTCTTGTATTCCTTTTCTGTTTTTGCACAAGACAGAAAACTTATCGACAAGGTGATTGCTCAAGTAGGTAGTGAATTGGTGCTGCTTTCTGATCTGGAGACAGAATACAATTATTTAAAGTCGATGAATCAAGATCCGGGAGAAGATGCTAAATGTATGATATTGGAACAAATAATGGCTCAAAAATTGATGATAACTCAAGCCAAGATTGATAGTGTAGATGTCACAGAAGAGCAAGTTAATTCGCAGTTGGATCTGAGAATGGAATCTATATTAAGACAAATGGGCGGAGATGAAGAATTGTTTAAACAGTACTATGGAAAGACTATCTCAGAAATGAAAGAAGTATACAGAGAAGATATTAAAAACAAACTGCTAGCTGAAAGTATGCAACAACAGCTTATGTCAAATATCAATATCACTCCAAGTGAGGTCGTTCAATTTTTTAATTCGATACCTACCGATAGTTTGCCTTACTTTAATAGTGAAGTTGAGATATCACAGATTGTAGTTACTCCTCAGATCAACGATGTAGAAAAGAAAAAAGCTTATGAAAAAGCAGAAGAAATAAAAAAGAAATTGGACGATGGAGAAGATTTTAAATCTTTGGCAAAAAAATATTCTGACGACCAAGGTTCAGCAATCAAAGATGGTGATTTGGGATGGGTGAAAAGAGGCTCTTTTGTGCCAAAATTTGAAGCGGTTGCTTACGGGTTGAAAAAAAATGAAATCTCTGATATTGTTGAAACAGAATTTGGGTATCACATTATTCAGTTGCTAGAAAGGAGAGGTAATAGTATTCACGCTAGGCATATTCTTATAAAGCCTCCATTGACTACTGCTGATTTGAATAAGGCAAAAGAAAAATTAGATTCAATAAGGACACTTATTATTAAAGATTCTATGCCATTCGAAATAGCTGTAAAGAGATATTCTGATAAGAAAAGTATGAGCTATAACAATAATGGTAGAATGACCAATCCTAAAACTCAAACCACTTTCTTTGAAATGAAAGATCTGCCACCGGATATTTATTTTGCTATAGAGAATCTCAAACCCGGTGATATTACCGATGTAATGGAGACCACAGACGAGAGAGGCGAAACAAAATATCAGATTCTTAAAGTTATTACTAAAACAGAACCGCATAGAGCTAATCTAAAAGAAGATTATTCAAGGATACAAAATTTTGCGAAAGTGGGTAAGAAAAATGAATATATCAACAATTGGGTTGAAGATAAAATTAAATCGACTTATATTAAGGTTGATGATAATTACCTTCATTGTCCAAATATAGAAAAATGGGTAAATAAAGATGATATGTAATATGTGCATTTATTGAAATCAAGGAGTTTCAATACTGAAAGGTAACCGTTTCAAATACGAGCATAATGAAAGAATAGGGCATTACAAATCGGCTCGATATAATGCCGGTAGGTGTTTCGTGTAAATGATAATTATTCTGAAATCAAAAGTAGTATCCCAAACTGAGATTGATACCTGAATCAAACAGATGTTGTTTGTGTTTGTCATGCACAAACGGAACAAGAGAATGCACATTAAAATATGGAGTAAATCTTAAACTAATATTATTTATTATTAATTTGGCACCGGTAAATATTCCTAATCCTATACCTGATTGATTGTCCATTTCCAAGTCTTTGCTACTAGATAATTCGAAGTCTGTAATTTCTTGAAGACCTATGAAAAAGTATTTTCCAAAATTAAAATTTGCCATTATTGGGATTGAAAGTAATTGAATTGATCCTCTTTTTTTTGTTAAATCTTTTCCCGGATAATAAGAGGGCGTTAATATTATTTTCTGGTGCGAATAAATCAATCCTGTATGTATAGAAAATCTTTTACTCTTGTAATGCTGGAAACTTATACCAAAATTAAATGAACCTTCTCCATCATAGCTGGCATCACCATCGAGTAATGTGAATCTAATCAAGGTATTTATCCCTTTGCCATATTGTAAAGAGATTATATTTGTTTTTTGACCTATTAGATTTGAAGATAAAATAAATAAAAGTGCAATAATTCTAAGTTTTTTTAATTTTTTCATAAGTAAAAGTTTAATTGATTATATCGTGCCTGTCTATAAAGTGCTTGATTTTTGAAAAATAAAGATTTTTGATGAGATTTTTGTCTTTCTGAGGATTAGTGATGCCTTAGCATCAGTAATAAAAATAAAGTAAAAATAACGCAAAAAGATTACTTTTCAATTTTAATGACTTTGTGGACATACACTATATAGACAATAATATTTATCAAAAGGTTGGTTATATTATTGTATTAATCCTGCTGCCCTTATTTTTTCTAAGAATTCTTCTTCCGTATATATATCAACAGAGCCCAAAGCTTTAGCTTTTTTAAGTTTTGAGCCTGCCTTATCTCCTACTACCAATACATTTAAGTTCTTCGAAACCGCACCAATGTTTTTTGCACCTGCTTTGGTAGCCAATTCTTGTGCTTCTTTTCTTGTCACTTGGCTCAGCTTACCTGTGAATAATATCGTTTTATTGAGAAAGGTGGCGTTTTCTACTACTTCCACAGGTTTGTCCTCCTGCGTTTGTTTTGTGTTTACCCCAAATTCTTCCATTTTCTTAAGAATACTTATATTCTTTTCAAAGCTAAACCATTCACTTACTGTATTAGCAACACTAGGGCCTATTTCATGTATTGAAGTATAATCCTCTTCTTGCCAGCTTTGCAGTTCCCAAATACTATTGATTTTTTGAGCTATTAATTTAGAAGCTTTTTTTCCAAGATGCTTAATGCTTAAACTGTGCAAGAGTCTCCACAAAGGGTTAGATTTTGCTTTATTTACTGCATTTTTTATATTCTCTGCGGATCTTGCACCAAATCCTTCGAGTTCTGATATCAAAGTATAATCCAAGTTATAAAAATCAGACATATCTTTCACCATGTCTAAATCCCAAAATCTTTTTACATATGATTCGCCGAATCCATCAATATTCATTCCCGGTTTTGAAACATGAAAAATCAATTTTTGCAAATCAACTTTGCCACATACACAGTTATTGCAATACCATGCAGCTTCAGACTCTTCTTTTGTTAATAAGGCTTCCTTATCAGTATTATTTATGGGGCATTGTTGAGGAAATCTTACCGGTATTTCTTGGCCGGTTCTCAATTCAGGAAGAGACTTTACTATATATGGAATCACTTCTCCTGCTCTTTCAACGATAACTTTATCTCCAAGCCTTAAATCTTTTTTTACTATGAATTCTTCATTGTGTAAAGAGACAGAACGGACAGTCACGCCGGCTATTTGTACTGGAGTGATTTTAGCTACCGGAGTGATAGTGCCAAACCTACCTACTTGAAATTCCACCCTTTCCAAAGTAGTAACAGCTTGTTGAGCTTTAAATTTAAAAGCTATTGCCCATCTAGGGTGGTGCATTGTATGTCCGCATTTTTCTTGTATCTCAAATCTGTTTACCTTGATGACCATTCCATCTATCTCAAATGGTAAATTTTCTCTTTTCTCTTCCATTTCCTTACAAAAATCAATAGCTTCATCAATACCTTTGCATAGTTTTGTTCCTTTTTCAGGTACTTTGAAACCCAATTCTTTTAAAAATGCAATACTATTAGTGTGAGATTCAAACTGTTTAAGTGCATCATCCCCATTATTATCAGTTGCAAATGATATTTGATATGAGACCACAGAGAGATTTCTCTTTTTTACTTCCAAACTGTCTTTCATTCTTAAGCTTCCTGAAGCTGCGTTTCTTGCATTTGCAAATAATGCCAAACCGTTTTTTAGTCTCTTATCATTAATAATAGCAAATTGGTCTTTTCGGATTAAGGCTTCTCCTCGCAATTCGGCTTTAGCAATCGTTTTACTGGAAAAACCGGCTTTTAAAGGAATAGTGTAAATTACTTTTGCATTGGGAGTAATATCGTCTCCTTCAATCCCATTTCCTCTTGTAGCCGCTCTAGCTAAAAAATCATTTTCATATACGAGAGTCATAGTGCTACCGTCGTATTTCGGTTCGACAGAATACTCTATTTGGATATCATTATCTATTCCGGCAAGTTTTTTGATCTGCTTGTCAAAATCTTTTAAATCATCTTCACTATATGAATTTTCAAGAGATAGCATAGGAGAAAGATGAGTTACAGTAGGGAAGTCTTCAGTCAAATCACTTGATACACGCATGGTAGGAGAGTCTGGTGTGATAAGCTCAGGGTATTTTTCCTCAAGTGATTGTAGCTTTTTGAAGAGTATGTCGTATTCATAATCGGATATTACCGGATTATCATTGATATAATACTTCCATTCGTGATAATTTAATATCAAACGTAAATTATTAATATCCTCTTTCTGCAAATCTTTTTTTAAAAAATCCAAAGTTAAGTTGAAGTATCCTTTTTCCTGCTGTGTTGTGTACATTATTATGATTTAATAAAAATTTTTAATTACTGTAATTAGTACCTGTTTGAAATTGATGGTTTTAGAATAGATACTATACAAAACAATGGTGCAAATTAATTAAAAAATAAATATTGATAAAAGATTTAGAAAAAAATTTAGTTAAATCATTAAACCTATAGTATGGATCATAGTCAAAGATACGAACATAAAAAATACATGAAGATTCAAGATGAGCAAATATTGGAGTTGGTAAAAGATCAAAGTACTTTGAACAATGGTTTTAAGCTTTTGATGGATACTTACCAGATTCGTCTTTATCATCATATACGTGCAATATTGAATAATCACGATGATACTGATGATGTATTACAAAATACATTTATAAAAGTCTTTAAGTATTTGCCAAAATTTGAAGGTAGATCAAATCTGTATACTTGGATGTTTAGAATAGCTACCAATGAAGCGATGACATTTCTAAATAAAAATAAAAGGAAGAATGAATTTTTGGATGAAGTGCTTCTTGATGGGGCAACAGGTAAAAGTTTTTACCAAACTGAATTTGATGGAGAAAAAATAAAGGCTGTACTAAATAATGCGATTGCAAAATTGCCGGTAAAGCAAAAAAAAGTGTTTAGTCTTAGATATTTTGAAGAGATGAGTTACAAGGAAATGTCAGAGGTATTGGAGACATCCGTAGGTGCTCTAAAAGCTTCATATCATCATGCGGTAAAAAAAATCGAGTCTTACGTAGAGACTATACATATATATTAATGTAAAATAAATAAATATTATGAATACTGAAATAAAAAGAGAATTAGAAATGCTACACTCAGGATTAGCTAAATTTGATAATTCAAAGATATATAAACCTGCGGATAGTTATTTTGATAAAATGCAGCATTCAGTATTGAGTAAAATTGAAGGGAAAGGCTTGGGAAGGAACAATATTATTAAATTGAGATGGATGATGGGAATTGCAGCAGCGTTTATATTTATAATAGCAGTGAGTTTTTTAATTAATAATCAATCCAACACAAAAGATACATTGAGTACAGAGGAGGTCTACGAGTACTTTGAAGAAAATGTTGATTATCTGGATGATGAAGCTATTGCCGGTATTGCTAATGATAATGAGCTGAACTTTGACGATCTATTTTATTCAGATTCTGATGAGCTCAATGAGTATATAGGAGAAGAAATAGATGATATCACAGAAGATGAATTAGAACAAATTTTTTAACAATAAAATTAATACAACCATGAAATTTCTATTAATTATTACATCAATGTTGTTTTTCTTGGGAAATACAATAAGTCAAGATAGCAAACCTGAAAAAAGTAAGGCTATCGAAAGAATAGAAGCACATAAAATTGCTTTTATCACAAAAGCGTTGAATCTGACTCCTGAAGAGTCGCAGAAGTTTTGGCCGCTATACAATGAATATTCAGACAAAGAGAGAATGTTGAGAAAAGGCTTTGAAACCAATAAACCTAAAAGGGGAATGTCCGAAGATGAAGCCAATAAAGTCATAGACTATTACTTCGACAATGAACAAAGAAAATTGACACTAAGGAAAAACTACTATGACAAATTCAAAATGATCCTACCGGCAACTAAAGTAGTAAGGTTGCATTTTGCAGAAAATAAATTTAAAAGAAAATTGCTAAAGAAGCTAAAAAAAAATAGAAGAAAAAAAGGAAAAAGGAAAAGATAAGGAGCGAAGTACATTTTCATAATCAAGGCTAAGTGTAGAAGGATGATTTTTTTAAATCATCCTTTTTTGTTTTGATATTCACATTCTGGTAATCAGTATTGTACATATATGTTACGAAATATATGATATTTTGTAAAAAAACAGGAACTATTTATCTTAAATTGCTGTTCTTATATCACGTCTCTAAACTGACATAGTAAGGAATCTGATGAGATTTTAAAAGCTATGAGAAGTGTTTATTTGTTGCATTGAAATATCGAAGAAGAATTAATTGATTTTTAATTTTTCATGAAATTAATATTTTTTTTAAATATTTCAATTTTAAGTATTATCGTAAAACATTAATGCTTAATTGAATGCAAATATAGGCTAAATTTATTTTGAATTATTTTTAAAATAAATTCAAAAAAGCTTGGTCGGTAAATAAATCGGACGTACTTTTGCACTCGCTTTTGAAAAACATAATGATTGTTTTTGAAAAATAAAGTGAAAGATCATTGACATTGTTGATAGAAAATAATAGGTAAGAAAAGAAGAAGTGAACGTTTAAAAAGGAGAGAGGATTGGCTCAAACACATAGAAGAAAATACTATGGAGAGTTTGATCCTGGCTCAGGATGAACGCTAGCGGGAGGC
>JALSPK010000096.1 GCA_026986005.1 Saprospiraceae bacterium | reverse complement strand
CTTTGATTACATTGACACTTCTACAAATTAATCGGGGTACAAGATGTTTGGTATAGAAATCATACTTTTACCAAAGTAAATTTCGAATTAGAACCATATTGGATAAAATACATGAGTATGAATGATGCTTTGGGGCAGCTGGTTTGGACAATGAAGGCTACTTCAGACAGAGGTGTTTCTTGGTAGGCGGCCGTGGAAAATACAGAAATTATCAGCTTCCTAAGGGTCTAGGAGCATGGATGAAAAAGTTCGATGCAGATGGTAACTCGGTCTCAACACAAGATATACCAAAAAGTTTATGGGAGATTACCTTATTTCCAAATCCGTCACAAGGGGATTTTAAAATCGCAATAGACGGCAATGCTCAAAAAACCATGTTGCAATTATATGATATGCAAGGAAGAAAAGTTAAGTCTTTTAGCAATCTTGTCGAAGGCATTAACTATATAAATATGTATAATGTGCCAAAAGGAATATATCTTTGGAAATTGGAAAAAGAAGGAAGAATAATCGGTGATGGGAAATGGGTAAAAAGGTAGTGGGACATTACATGACCGGCTTTGAAAGCCTACGATAGCATGCTTTCAAAGCCTACTTTACCTAATGTACAGACACTCTTTAGTTTCCGGTATGCCTCTTTAAAAGGCGTTTCAAATTTTTTTAAAACAAAAGAAAGTGCCATAAAAACATGCATTATGGTAGAGCAAGTGGAGTATATATTGAAAGGCTTTACCCCCTTTCAAGGGCTGTTTGGTTCTTTAATACTCTCCCCTGACCACTAAAGGGTAAATCAATATGCAATTTCAAAGTGCTGAAATAGTGCGGGTTGATACACCTCCTGTAGGAGACTGGGAGGCGAGGATTGCTAAAAAGCTGTTAGCGTTGAATAGCCCTGCCCATAATCCCGCCATCGGGGGAATTTTCCGGCAAGAGGTCGAGAGTCTTTTGCCTTTGGGAACGAAGAGTAAAGACATGAAATTTTGTATATTATTTTTTCTATGTTATTAGTATAACTTTAGATATTTTTCTTGACATTAAATGCTGATAAAATGTGGATTATTAAAAGCATTTTAGATATAAAATGATTTTACATTAGTAAATACAATTATTTTTATTAAAATTTTTTATTTTTAATGGTAGTTCGTAAAATACTGTATAATAGCTGTGTTGATAATGGCGAATAGCTAGATAATTTCGTTTGTAAACGTTTGTAAACGGATATAAACGACTACAAACGTTTAATTTTCGCTTTTACCTTCCTTCCTGTCTCATCTTTGCAATGTCAAAAGGACACAAACATTTTTTTATTTAACCTGATGCTTAAAATAGCATTATAAAAAAACTAATTATGAAAAATTTAAGAAACAATGTACAGTTAATTGGAAATTTAGGACAGGACGTAGAACTAAAGGAATTTGATAGTGGTAAAAAAAGAGCTAGTTTCACTATCGCTACACACGATTATTACACAGACAAGAATGGAGAGAAACAAGAAAGCACAGAATGGCACAATATAGTGGCATGGGGAAAACTAGCTGACTGGATGTCGGACAGTTTAAGTAAAGGTGATTATGCATTAATACAAGGTAAAATTACTTACCGTAAGTACGAAGACAAAGATGGAATTACGAGATATATTACTGAAATCGTAGCTTCTGAATTTATAAGTCTAAACAAGAAATAGCAAACACGATATTAAGCTATGATGGAATTACATGTCTAGGCAATAGATTTATAATACAAAATGCCATGATAGCTTAGTTTTATTTTTAATCTAAAACTTTTTTATCTAATTTGATATATTATAAAATCATAAAAAAAATATTATGAAAACTTTAAAAAATTATGTACAGTTAATAGGAAATATTGGTCAGGATGTAGAATTAAGAGAATTCAATAGTGGTAGTCAAAAAGCTAATTTCTCCCTTGCTACTTCTGAAAATTTCACAAATAAAAATGGAGAAAAAACAGAATCTACACAATGGCATAAAGTCGTTGCATGGGGTAAACTTGCTAATTTGGTCAGTGATAGCCTTTCGAAAGGAGATCAAGTTTTAATTCAAGGAAAATTGACCCATCGAAAGTATGAAGATAACAATGGAAATACAAAATATTTTACAGAAATCGTTGCAAGTGAGTTTTTGAAAATAACTAGAAACTAAGATCAAATTAGTGTCTGTCTATAAAGTGCTTGATTTTTGAAAAACAAAGATTTTTTTATTGAAGTAAGTAAAAAATAATTCTTTTTCTATTTCACCCTATTGATAGAGGTTTGGTATAAAAGAATCATATATTTTGAAGGAATAGTGGCGCTATTTCAAAAAATATTGATAAATTTTAATGCAAAAAGAACGTTTTTCAGCCAAAATGATTCTATCTGCGTAGTTACATGGTATCGCAAAAAGATTATTTTTAAATTTTGATGACTTTATAGACATACACTAAATACATTGAATATATATGACCTTATAGACAGGCTCTTTTAAATGCAGATTGTAATCAGTTAAGTGTGAAAAAAAGAGTAGTTATTTGGTTTTATGATAAACTGAACATCTGCTTTTTAAAATATTATCAAACTTTTAATTATTTCAATACCGGAATTATTTGTTAAATTCTATAGCGACTTGATATATTTTTGTTTTTTTATAAATATTCTAAAATATATTGTCCGGTATTTCATCTAAAATAAAAAATTATGTTGTTTAAAACTTACGCGAGCGCCGTAATGGGAGTAGAAGCAAAAACGATAACTGTAGAAGTAAATGCCGGAGGAACTGTACCCGCAGGTTCTAGCTATTATCACTTATTGGGGCTACCCGACAATGCGATTAGAGAAGGTTTTCAAAGAATTGAGGCTGCTATTAAAAATATATCGTACGAAATGCTACGTCTCAAACTTGTTATCAATTTAGCACCGGCTGATATTAGAAAAGAAGGATCTGCTTATGATTTGCCAATCGCTCTAGGGGTATTGGCGTCAACAAAGCAAATGAATGGCGATGAACTGGATAAATATGTAATAATGGGCGAACTGTCTTTGGATGGAAATTTAAGATCCATCAGAGGAGCACTACCTATAGCAATACAGGCAAAAAGAGAGGGATTTAAAGGTGTTTTGCTCCCTGAACAAAATGCAAATGAAGCTGCCATTGTAGAAGGAATAGATGTTTATGCAATCAAAAATCTAAAAGATGCTATTGAATTTTTTGATGGAATCAGTTCTATAAAGCCAATAAAATATAATGTTGAAGATGTGTTTTATAATAATGTCAACAACTACTCTGTTGACTTTTCTGATGTAAAAGGTCAGGAGAATATCAAAAAAGCTCTTGAAATTTCTGCAGCCGGAGGGCATAATGTGATACTCATCGGTCCTCCCGGAGCAGGAAAGACAATGCTAGCTACAAGACTTCCAACAATTTTACCTCCCTTAGACTTGGATGAAGCCCTAGAGACAACTAAGATATATAGCGTATCAGGTATGTTGGAAAAAGATCAGTCCCTTATCACAGTTAGACCGTTTCGTTCACCACATCATACGATTAGTGATGTGGCCTTGGTCGGAGGTGGCTCTCATCCCAATCCCGGAGAAATATCACTAGCACACAACGGGGTTTTGTTCTTAGATGAATTGCCAGAATTCAAAAGAACTGCTCTAGAAGTTCTCCGACAACCAATGGAAAGTAGAAAAGTAACAATATCAAGAGCAAAGATAAGCGTTAATTATCCGGCGGACTTTATGCTAATATCTTCAATGAATCCCTGTCCTTGCGGGTTTTACAATCATCCTGACAAAGAGTGTGTATGCTCTGTAAGTTCTAGAAAAAGATATTTGAATAAAATTTCAGGGCCTCTCTTGGATAGGATTGACTTGCATGTAGAAGTAACACCTGTATCTTATGAAGAACTATCCAGTCAAGAATACAATTCGGAAACTAGTGAAGATATAAGAAAAAGAGTACTAAAAGCAAGAGAAATACAAAAAAAACGATTTAAAAATAAAAAGAAAATATTTAATAATTCACAAATGTCTAGTAGGATGGCCAGAACTATCTGTGTATTGGATGACGAGAGCGTAAATATACTTAAACTGGCAATGGAAAAACTTCAACTATCTGCAAGAGCATATGATAGAATACTAAAAGTATCAAGAACAATTGCTGATCTAGATGCTAGTGAGAACATTAAATCTGAACATTTGTCACAAGCAATAAATTATAGAAATCTAGATAGAGAAGGATGGTTGGGATAAACAATAGGGCAACGATAAAATCATTACCCTATGCTAAACAAAAAATTAAGAATTATCTTTAATGGCATCCACAGCCTGAGCCACATCCACAACTATCTCCTTCGGTCACTACTTGACCATAGTTGATTTCTTCGTTAGTTGCCTCTCTTATTTCTAAGACATTAACATTGAATTTTAAATCTTTACCCGATAACGGGTGATTATAGTCAATCTTTACATTATTATCATCAAACTCTGCCACTTTTACGTATATTTGTCTTCCATTATGGTCTTGATTGACCAATGTCATACCTTTCTGGAGTTTGATCCCTTTGAACTGTTCAATAGGATACTCTTTGACAGCATCTGCTTTAATCTCTCCATAAGCTTCATTTGCCTCCACTACAAATTCTTTATTTTCACCTTCTTTTAATCCTATTATTTGCTTTTCCAATCCGGGCACAACGTGCTCCTTTCCAATTATGAATTGCAATGGTGAACTATTGTCATTTTTTTCAAGAAGAGCACCGGTTTTGCTATCATATGCCGAATATGTTATTGTAACTACTTTATTATTTTCTACTTTCATTTTATATTTTTTATTTAGAATAATTTTAGATAAAACATTAGTTGGTAGGTTTGAGTTTTAAAGATTAAGGTTTTGTTACCTATATGTCATTTTGGAGACAATTTGGAGATGTAAATGATTTTTTAAAATAAAGATTATTTTCAACTTTTAATGATCCTATGGACAGACACTAAACACTAATAATCTCGGAAGAAAAGAAAATATCACAAAACCACAAAGGGTTAAGCATCTTTATATGTCTCAATGACAGCTGACAGACCGCGTTCTACCAATGCATCTTTCATTGGCTTTAATGATTCGAATGAGCCGGATTTAACAGAGGCTTTTCCTTTATAGTGAATCAATAATGATAACTGCTCTGATTGATCAAGCGTATGATTGAATATCTCCATAAAACATTGAATAACCCAATCAAATGTGTTGTAATCATCATTGAAAACAATAATCTCAGATTTACTGCTGGTAGTAGTTTCCATTTCAGCAAGCAAAACCTCTTCCAATTCTTTATTATTCAAAATGTTTTGTGACATCATTAATTATTTGTCTGCAAAGGTATAACAATTTGTGGAAAAATCAAATTTTCAACCTCAGATAAATTTTACTTAACAAGAAAACGGAATTTTCAATTATTAATTATATCTTTGAATAAAAATAATTTGATATGAGAGGAGACAACACTTTACTTTATATCGTTTTAGCAATAGTAATACTTCATTTCATTATTGGAATTGGATTTCTCGTATACAAATTAGCAGGTCCGATAAAGAAAAAGGGAGAGAGTAAAAAAAATCAAATATAAAAAAATGAGATTTTTAGCAACTGTCGTTTCGTATATTTTTCATCCGCTATTTGTGTTGGTTTACATGCTTAGCTTACTATTGGTTATGAACCCTTATCTTATTCAGATACAAGATGATAAGGTAAGAGTTACCTTTTTTGTATACAGCTTGATGAGTTTAGTTGTAATGCCAATAATTGCTATTATAATTCTAAAACAAGTTAAGATTATTAGTTCATTTGATATGACTTCCAGAATGGAAAGGATAGGGCCCTTAATTATTGTTGGTATTTTGTACATTTGGATGTATATCAATTATAAAAACACATCCTCTGTGCCAGTGATATTTTCAGTTTTTTTATTGGGCAGTGTATTTTCAGTTTTTACATCTTTCTTTATTAACAATTTCACTAAGATAAGTCTGCATACTGTAGGGATGGGAGGATTTGTTGCTGCTCTTTTTATTATTAAATTCAATTTGCACTATGAAAGTTTAAAATTAGATATTGGGGACTTCGGCGCTTTGCAGATAAATACTTATTTTATACTTTTGGTCATAATCATAATTGCGGGTTTGGTTGGAACCATTAGACTGTTTTTAAAATCACATACAAAAGACCAAGTTTATTTCGGCTATTTGGTAGGGTTTTTATCGCAGATATTTGCTTACAAGATCATCATGTAATTATGAACAATTTAAAATAAATTTCTCAAATTATTCAATATGAAAAATATATTACTTCTTCTCTTGATTATATTTACCAGTTTAAGTTTTGATGCTTATACTCAAACAGAGGTCGAAAAATACGGCTGTAAATACATTCATTCCAAAATAAAAACTTCTGCCATAACAGATGAAGAAATGAAATATGCCAACGAATTGACTTTTAGGTCTGATACATTTGATATAATAAATTACAGAATAAAATTGGATGCAACAGACTTCTCTACAAAAGTATTGGTAGGACAATGTGATATTGATTTTGCCACAAAAATGGATAATATTGATTATATTCGTTTTGACCTCCTTCAGATGACAGTAGATTCAGTTAAATTTAGTTCAGCAAGTTTTAGCTTTACATACAAAAGCCCTTTTTTGGATATAAAATTTGACAGTTCTTTTGTAAAAGGAGACACTCAAAGAATTAGTGTTTTTTATCATGGAGTCTCAGTTATTGACCCTTCCGGTTTTGGTGGTTTTTATTTTGAAAAGGGTTATGCCTACAATTTGGGTATTGGATTATCTTCTATTCCACATAACTATGGCAGATCTTGGTTTCCTTGCTTTGACAATTTTGTTGAAAGATCAACTTATGATTTGGATATTATTACCAAGCCCTACCATACGGCGTATTGTGTTGGTGAAAAAATTGGTATTGATACATTGGCAGACAATAGAAAGATATATCACTATAGAATGGGAAAGCAAATACCGACATATCTCGTTGGTGTAGCGGTGTCTCAATACGATGAAGTTAATTGGAGTTTTGAAGGAGAAGAAAGAGATATCCCAATTCAACTTGTTTGCAACCCGGAAGATACTAACAGTATAAAAACATCCATGGCATATGTGCCTTTTGCTATTGAAGCCTTGGAAAAATGGTTTGGGCCATATCAGTGGAGTAGAGTAGGGTATGTGCTAACCTCTCATGGAGCTATGGAGCATCCTACGAATATCGCATTTCCTGATTTTTTAGGCAAGGGAGGCAAACCTGAAGATGCTATGAGTACAATGTCTCATGAATTGGCTCACCATTGGTGGGGAGACATCACAACTTTGACAACCGCCTATGATATGTGGATAAAAGAAGGAACTTCCGAATATGGTCATCATCTATTTATTGAACATTTTTTTGGAGAAGACAGATTTAAAAAAGTAATTAAAGCTAATCAACTAAAGGTATTGCAATATGCACATGTTGAAGATGATGGATTTTGGGCATTGTCCGGTATGCCAATGAATCATACATATGGCACAACTACTTACAATAAAGGAGCGGCAGTAATACATAATCTAAGGTCATATATGGGAGATTCTCTTTTTAAACAAGGAATGCGTTCAATTTTGGAAAATTACAGATATAGTCATATAGATGCTGAACAATTTGAAAAACAACTTGAGGATAATACGGGATTGGACTTAACTTGTTTTTTCAATGATTGGATTTATGCTCCTGGCTTTTGTGCATTTGAAATTGACTCCGTATCAACTACCGTAGAAGGCAATGAGTACAAATCAAAAGTATTTATTGAACAAAAGCTCTATCATGCTCCTCATTTTTATTGCAATGTACCGTTAGAAATATCATTTTATAACGATGAAGGTAAAAAAGAAACAAGAACGGTGCTCGTATCTGACCAATATAGTGCACATGAGATTATCTTGCCTTTCAGTCCCAAGTATTGGACTATCAATGATGATCAAAAGCTAAATATCGGTCAATTGAGCAGTAGAATAACCTTAAATAAAAACTCTAAAAAGGTTGCAAAATATGCTAAAATCTCTTTTCAATCCTCTGAAGAAGATAAAGATAGTATTAGTATCTATTCCGAACATGTCTGGGCAGCACCCGATACGATTAACAATAACAATCTCTTTGCAAAATTAAATATTTCAAAAACCCATTATTGGAATATCTTAGGTGACTTTTCTGCAAACAATAAAATCAAAGCTACTTTTTTTTACTCAGGCAAAAAGGAAAATGACCTTGATTATCTTCTTACACACAACAGTGAAGATTCTATTATGGTTCTATTCAGAAATAATTCAAGAGACAATTGGAGTGTTTTTGAAAATTATAAAAAACAAAAATTCTCACCTAAAGATGGGAACGGAATTATCAAAATAACAGGATTAAAATCAGGACAATACTGCTTTGCAAATATCGAACAATCATCGACCAAAACAAATGAATTCGATTATATAAACTTGATTTATCCAAACCCAACTAGTGATTATATCAACATAAATCCGGGTGACAATGAAGTAAAAGAATTATCAATATATTCAGTTTATGGGAATAAGGTCTATAGTGATAAATATGTAAAACAAGGATTAAAAAGGATAAATACCAAATCATTTAGCCCTGGTATTTACTTTGTTTTAATCAAAAGTTACGACTCTGAAACAAAGGTAGGTAAATTTATAATAAAATAATTATAATAGAAAGGAAGATCTGTACGCTTTCCTTAAAATGACACTAATCACTTTGTTCCAAGCCAAATGCTTTATTTTTCATGTTTTTGAGGAAAGGAGAAGCAAAAATAAAGTCATCGATAAATTTGTTGTTACTTTCGATAATTCTATCTTTATCGCCTGTCCATACCACTTTCCCTTGATCCAACAATAAGATATTTTCACCTATTTCCATTACCGAATTCATATCGTGAGTATTGATAATGGTTGTCATTTGTTTTTCATCTGTGATATCTTTAATCAAATCATCGATTATCAAAGCTGTCTTTGGGTCAAGTCCTGAGTTAGGTTCGTCGCAAAAGAGATATTCTGGCTCCATCACAATCGCTCTGGCTATACCTACCCTTTTTTGCATACCACCACTTATTTCGGAAGGATATTTGTTGTTTACTCCCCCAAGTTCTACTCTTTCAAGTACAGAATTGACTTGAGTGCTTTTTTCTTTGTCGGACATATTTGTAAACATATCTAGAGGAAACCTTACATTGTCTTCAATAGACATAGAGTCAAAAAGGGCATTGCCTTGAAATAGCATACCTACTTTTTTTCGTAGTTTTCTTACTGCTTTAATATCTAATTTGTAAAAGTCAATATCATCATACCAAACTTCGCCCCTTGTCGGAGCTATAAGACCGACCAATGCTTTCAAGAGTACGGTTTTGCCGGCACCGCTTCGACCTATAATGAGGTTTGTCTTGCTTTTTTCAAATACAAAATCAATTCCTTTCAATACTGCTTTGTCTCCAAAGGATTTATGTATGTTTTTTGCTACTATCATTTATCCCATCATTAATTGAGCGATTAAATAATCAAATACCAAAATAAATATATCACTATATACGACTGCTTTTGTCCCTGCTTTACCCAATTCGATACTTCCTCCTTTGACAAAATAACCATGATATGCAGATACGGTAATAATGATAAAACTAAAGAAAAAAGATTTAATAATCATTATAATAACAGTATATGAATCGTAAAATGAGGTCAGACCCTTTATGAAATCTGAGGGTATAAAGTCACCAAAAGAAACGGCAGCCAAAAAACCACTAAAAATACTAAGAGCAGCAGCGATGATTATAAGCATTGGAATAGAAAATATAGCAGCAACAATTTTAGGTAGTACTAGGTATGCTTGTGTATTGACTCCCATGATCTCCATTGCATCTATTATTTCTTTTTGTCTCATCCCTCCTATCTCAGCTGCTATGCTAGATCCTATTTTTCCAGCCAATACAAGGCTGGTAATAGTTGGTGCCAGCTCGACAATTTCCATCTCCCTAAGTGCATAACCGATATAGTACGTAGGTATCAAACTATCACCAAATTGATATGAAAGCTGGACAGCAGTCACCGCACCAATAAAAACAGATATTATGAATACTATCTTCAAAGAACCCAGGCCTATCTCGTCAATTTGTCTAATAGTCTCTTTGTAATACATCTTAAACTTTTCGGGTCTTGAAAAGACCTTTTGAAGCCATAAAACATATTCTCCCAAATGGTAAAACTGTCTTTTTATCATTAATTGCGATTTTAAAAACCCAAAATTACATTAAAATTGAATTAGAATTGGATTTTAATAAATAAAAATTTAAAAAAGTCTCCTTTTGGTATCAAATATACATTAATATTATCAAAAGATATTGCTAAGATGCATTTCAAATAAGAAGGTATCTAAAAAAAAGAGCACTTAAATTACAATCACCAAATAATATTTGTTAATTTTGGACAAAATTTATTAATAAAATAAAATATTCATAATGGATTTTAATTTTACAGAAGAACAATTGGCTGTAAGAGATGCAGCTAGAGACTTTGCACAGCAAGTATTGTTGCCCGGAGTAATAGAAAGAGACAGGGGGGCTATTTATCCTAAAGAGCAAGTAAAACAAATGGCAGAGATGGGGTTTTTGGGTATGATGGTATCACCTGAATATGGCGGTTTTGGAATGGATACTATTTCATACGTTTTGGCTATGGAAGAAATATCAAAAGTTGAAGCTGCAGCAGCTGTGATTATGTCTGTAAATAATTCCTTGGTTTGTTGGGGATTAGAGGAATATGGTACTGAGGATCAAAAACAAAAATATCTTACACAGTTGGCAATTGGTGAGAAAATTGGTGCATTTTGTCTATCCGAACCGGAGGCAGGTAGTGATGCGACAAAGCAGAGAACTATAGCAGAAGATAAGGGAGACTACTATTTGTTAAATGGGACTAAAAATTGGATTACCAATGGTAAAACTTCCGGGATACACTTGGTTATTGCACATACAAACCCTGAACTTAAGCATAAAGGTATCAATGCATTCATAGTCGAAGCAGATTGGGACGGAGTACAGATAGGTAAGAAAGAAGACAAAATGGGGATTAGAGCTTCTGATACGACCTCAATCATGTACAATAATGTTAAAGTGCCTAAAGAAAATAGAATTGGAGCTGATGGATTTGGATTCACTTTTGCTATGAATACATTAAATGGTGGCAGGATAGGAATTGCATCTCAGGCACTTGGAATAGCTTCAGGTGCTTATGAATTGGCAGTAAAATATTCTCAAGAGAGAGAAGCATTCGGGAAACCAATATCAAAGCATCAGGCTATTGCCTTCAAACTTGCTGAAATGGCAACAGATATACAGTCGGCCAGACTCCTTGTTCATCGTGCAGCTTGGCTAAAAGATCAACATTTGGATTATGTGATGGCAGGTTCAATGGCTAAGTATTTTGCTGCTGAAATAGCAATGAAACATACTACTGAAGCGGTACAAATTCATGGAGGCTATGGATATGTTGCAGAGTATCATGTAGAAAGATTGATGAGAGATGCTAAAATAACTCAAATATATGAAGGGACTTCAGAGATTCAACAAATAGTAATGTCAAGAATGATAGAAAAAGGCACACTTTACTAAGCAGTATTATAGACCTATTGAAATCAAGTCGGTAGCAGCTCTATAGTTATTAACGTTCCATAGAGACATTTTCCTATCGATGAACAAATTTCACAATTTCTATTTTATCTTTAGTTACCAATTTCATAAAATACATGCCGCTTGTGTACAAAGTAAAATCAAATCTTAATGATTTTTGATTATCATTTATTTCATA
>JALSPK010000095.1 GCA_026986005.1 Saprospiraceae bacterium | reverse complement strand
GTGCAGCTATATCTCACGGTACATCCTGAGGCAAGAGTGGAGATAGATACGGTGCTGTGTGAAAAAGGAGATATGCTGCAGGTGGGAGATAGCATATTGACGGAAGCGGGAGTGTATGAGATAGGACTCAAGGATATATTTGGTTGCGATAGTATAGTTACGGTGCATTTGGATTATGAAAGTCTGGAAGTTGTGGATAGCATCACGGCAGATTACGGTTGTGAAAACGGCAAAATAGACCTTATACTGCAAAATGCCAATAATCCGCCTTATGCTTTTTCGTGGAGTGGTGGAGAGACGACGGAAGAAATATCGGGACTGTCATCAGGGGTATATTCCGTAAAAATCACGGATAAAAGCGGCTGCATATACGAAAAAGAATACAATGTAGACGACTCGATAGCATACCTGATACCCAATGCATTTTTCCCTTCGGGACAAGAAGAGCTAAATAAGACCTTTCGCATATATCAAGCAAAAGATGTTGATATATTATCGACGGAGATATATGATCGCTGGGGCGAAAAAGTTTTCAACGGAGGACAAAATGAATACTGGGATGGCACATATCAGGGCAAAATGCAGTCCCCCGGCGTGTATCTATACCGGATAGTGATAGATTCGCCATGTGGGGAGGAAGTGAAGACCGGGCAGGTGATGCTGTTGAGGTAGCTGTGGGGAAAAAAGGGGATTCACTCTTTATTCACACAGAAATAAAGTATAAAATCAATTATCTATCTTATTTTCAAACAATAATTAAATCTTTTGTTTGTAATGGGTCAGCTGTTCTGACCTTTTTCGGCAAGAGGTCGGGAGACCTTTGATATTCAAAGATAGTTTTAACGGGAAAGAGTTCTGTTATATGAAAATATTTTGATAACCAAAAACTTTTGTTTGTTGCCATTTGTTCAAGTTCTTTGAGCAATAAATGTCTTTTATGGAATTCTATTATTATATCATTGCTGTGGCGGGTGGCTTTTTAGCAGGAGTGCTCAATGCCATAGCGGGATTTGGGTCTGTTGTCACTCTAAGTATAATGATAGAGTTTATGGGAATGCCTGCTAACCTTGCAAATGGCACAAATCGTATAAATATGTTTAGCCAAACTGCATTGAGTACATTGGCATACTTCCGTGAAGGAAAATTGAATTTTAAAAGATTCAGATTAGCTATTATTCTGACATTCATGGGTTCGGTAATGGGTGTATATTATGCGCTAAACATCTCAAATGAAGATTTCAAACTTATATTTAAGTACATACTTTTGTTGATGTTTATAGTGGTTTTGGTTAATCCTAAGAGATGGATCAAGGAAACAGACCTTGATTTTAAAATGAAAACCTGGATAACTATACCATTATTTTTAGCTCTTGGATTTTATGGTGGTTTTATCCAAATGGGGATGGGGCTATTTACTTTAATTATTCTTGTACTATTGGCAAAAACAAATATAATCGAAGCCAATGCAATAAAAGTTTTTATTATTGCTATGTATTCTCTTATGTTAATATTTGTGTTCAATTATAAAGGACTTGTTGATTGGAAAATAGGACTAACTTTTGCCTTGGGACAAGGTATCGGAGGCTATATGGCTGCACATTATGCTTCAACGTATCCCAAAGCAGACATTTGGGTCTACAGGATTTTAATAATTGTTGTATTGGTAGTATTGTTCAAAACATTTGATATATACCAAGTCTTGCTAGAATTTTGTATTTAGAAAATAGAAAAACAATAATCTTTATTTTCCAAATAAATATTTTCTAGAATTGAAATAAGAGATATTATTTATCATTTCTCCTAAAAACTTAATGTCATTTGGCAAAAATCCTTTTTCAATGTCCGTCCCGATGATATTGCAAAGGATTCTTCTAAAATATTCGTGTCTGGGAAATGATAAAAAACTACGGCTATCCGTAATCATCCCAATAAATCTGCTTAACAAACCGGTATTTGATAATGTATTAATTTGTTTTTCCATGCCATCTTTTTGGTCTAGAAACCACCAAGCACTTCCCCATTGTATCTTACCGGGAATATCGCCCATTTGAAAATTGCCGGTCATTGTGGAAAAAACTTCATTATCTCGAGGATTGAGGTTATATAATATTGTTTTAGCTAACTTTTTTTCTTTATCTAAAGCATTTAAAAATGCAGATAATCTTTCAGCATGAGAGTAATCTCCAATGGAATCACAACCGGCATCATATCCTATTTTATTCAATAATCTAGAATTATTATTTCTGATTGCCCCAAGATGAAACTGTTGAACCATATCTTTTTCATGATACAGTTTTGATAATTGGAGTATAATCAGCCCATTGAATTGATTAGCCATATTAAGAAAATCAGAATTTTCATCATTTACCCAAGCTTCAAATTCATTTGATAAAATATCTATGTTAAAATCTATGGGAGGAATTTCGGACAACCCATAGTCAGAAATAACACAACCGGCAGCTTCAAAATAGTCTAATCGCATTTTAATTGCTTCTATAAAATCTATGAGTGTACTTATTTTAACAGATGACGAAAGCTCTAGCTTCTTAATATATTTTTTGAATTTCAAAGAATTGTTTGAAAGAAAAATATCATCAGTCCTGAAAGTTGGTAGAACTTTAGTCCCAATACTATTTGCTTGTATATTTTTGTGATAATGAAGTTTATCAGTTGGGTCATCGGTTGTACAAACAACTTCAACTCTCATTTTTCTAAGCAGGTTTTGTGTTGAAAACTCTTCAGTTCTTAACATTTCAGAACATTTGAAATAAATATCTTTTGCTGTATCAGGAGTTAATAATTTATTAATACCAAAATACCTTTTTAACTCTAAATGCGTCCAATGATATAGTGGATTTCTCATTGTATTTGGTACAGTTTCTGCCCATTTTTCAAATTTTTCCCAATCATCGGCATCACCTGATATATAGTGCTCATCAACGCCATTTGCTCTCATTGCTCTCCACTTATAATGGTCTCCTTCAAGCCAAATTTGAGTTAGATTTTCAAACTTTTTATTATCAGAAATATCTTGAGGAGATAAATGATTGTGATAGTCTATAATAGGTAGATTTTCAGCAAATTCATGGTATAGTCTTATCGCAAATCTATTTTGCAGTAAAAAATCATCATTTATAAAAGGAGTCATATTTTTCTTCTTTTCATATTTTCTAATATTCCTGTTTCCAATCCTCTCATTTCAGCTAGACCGCGTAATCGTCCAATAGCAGAATATCCGGGATTGGTCTTTTTTGCCAAATCATCCATCATTTGATGCCCGTGATCAGGGCGCATGGGGATAGACAATTGTCTTTTCTGCTGCTCATGCAATAATAATTTCAATAATTTATACATATCTATACTTCCGTCAAGATGATTTGTCTCATAAAAGCCACCACCTTGTTCTCTTTTTAAATTCCTCAGATGGATAAAATGTATTTTATCGGAAAAAGCACTTACCATCTCGACTAAATCATTATCCTCTCTTGCTGCCAACGACCCACTACAAAAACACATGCCGTTGGCATCAATATTAATTTCTTCAAACAATAGTTTGTAATCTTTTTTTGTACTTACTACTCGAGGTAATCCAAATAAAGAAAAAGGAGGGTCATCAGGGTGTAGGGCTAGTTTTACTCCTGCTTTTTCAGCTACGGGACTTATTTCTTTGATAAAATACATCAAATTATCTCGTAATTTCCTTTCATCAATATCTTCGTATTCTTGTAATGCTTCCCTAAAATCATTTAAAGTATATTTCTCCTCTGCTCCGGGCAATCCTGCAATAATACTTTTTGTTAATATTTCCTTCTCAATATCGGTCATCTTATTATAAAAAAGTTTTGCTTCTGCTATTTCTCGTTTGGAATACTGTTTTTTTGCATTATCTCTATTCAAAATATAAATATCAAATGCAATAAGAGCAGTCTTTTCAAACCTTAAAGCCAAAGATCCATCCGGCATTTTATAGCACAAATCGGTTCTTGTCCAGTCCAAAACAGGCATAAAATTATATGTCACCACCGGAATATTGCATTTACCCAGATTAATAATACTTTGTTTATAATTTTCGATATATTTTTTCCAATTACCTTTTTGCTTTTTTATATCTTCATGTACAGGGATGCTTTCTACGACCGACCAGTTTAATCCGACATTTTCTATATCTTCTTTTCGATTATCTATTTCTTCAATTTTCCAAATTTCTCCATTTGGGATATGGTGTAAAGCTGTCACCACGCCCGTTGCCCCGGTTTGTTTGATATCGGCTAGATTTACCGGATCGCTATTACCAAACCATCTCCAAGTATGTTCCAATTTTTTCATGTTTTTCATAAATATCTTTTATACTCCGCTGAATGCGCTGAAACCTCCATCAATGGGGACTACAATTCCGGTTACAAAGCTGGCAGCATCACTACAAATCCACTCTACTACACCATTCAATTCTTCAGGTTTTCCAAAGCGTCTCATCGGTGTTTGAGAGATAATAGTTGTTCCTCTATCTGTTAGATTACCATTTCTTTTTAACAATAATGTTTTATTTTGTTTGCTAATAAAAAACCCCGGAGCAATCGCGTTAACCCTTATTCTTTTACCATATTTTGAACATAGTTCTACAGCAAGCCATTTTGTAAAATTATCGATCGCTGCTTTAGATGCTGAGTATCCTACAATGCCGGTAAGTGGCAATTGTGCTGCCATAGATGAAATATTCAAAATACAAGAATTTCCTTCTTTGATTAAATATTTTCCAAATACCTGTGATGGTAAGACTGTTCCCAATAAATTTAAGTGCATTACTTTCGAAAATGCATCTTCCGACATATCAAAAAAAGAGTCATCAGGCATAATGGTAGCTTCTTTAAGATTGCCACCGGCTGCATTGATTAGAATATCAATTTTTTCCCATTTGGACAACAGCTTTTTACAAGCTTTTTCCAAATCATTCCGATTTAAGACATCAGCTATTAAAGCAATCGCAGTCCCTCCTTTGTTATTGAGGTTATCAACTGTTTTTTGTACTGTAGACTCCGTTCGTCCCAATATACCTATTTTAGCTCCAAGGGAGGAGAAGTGATTGGCTATAGAGCTACCGAGAACTCCATTTCCTCCTGTTATTAATACAACTTTTTGATTATAAAAACTCATTTTTATTTTTTTTTGAAATCTTATTTTAAATTTATTTCAAGTACAAAACAAATCCAGTTTTTGACAGGTTCTCTGAATCCTTTCCTATCATCACTTCAAATTTTCCACTTTCAGATTCATATTTCAACCCGGAATTGTAAAATCTCAACAAGGCTTCATTAATTTCAAATCTTACGGTTTTTGTTTCTCTAGGTTTTAATTGTATTTTTTCAAATCCTTTCAATTCTTTTATAGGCCTGCTGATTGAACCGACTATATCACGTATATACATTTGGACAATTTCTTCACCTTCCACTTTACCTGAATTTGTTATATCAATACTTGCTATAATTGGCTTTTGGGGGGTTAAAACCGTATCACTTAGCTTTATTTTTCCATACTCAAATTGTGTATAACTCAATCCATATCCAAAAGGAAACAATGGCTCATTTGCGATATCCAAATAATTAGAGCGAAATTTTTTATGGCTTTTATTATCAGGTCTGCCTGTATTGAGCATACTGTGATAAACAGGTATTTGTCCTACCGACAAGGGGAAAGAAGTTGTTAATTTGGCTGAAGGATTTACTTTACCAAATAGCACATCAGCCACAGCATTGCCGGATTCTGTTCCACCAAACCAAACATCCAATATAGCATCCAAGTTTTCACTCTCCCATTTTAAGGTCATGGGACGACCATTAAAAAGAACTAAAACAATTGGTTTATTTAGTGATTTTAGAGCTTTCAACAGTTTCTTTTGAGAATCCTGCAAACTGATATCTGCCATACTTGAAGCTTCACCGGACATATTAGCGGCTTCTCCCAATACGGCGACTATGACATCTGACTTATTAGATATATTTACCGCTTCTTTTATCATATCAGCTGGGCTACGTTTATCTATTTCAATTTGCTTTCCCAAGGCATTTACCCTGTTTGTCAACTTTAAATTATCAGTAATATTCGCCCCTTTTGCATACATTACATTTCCTTTACCAACAAAAGATTGTACCCCTTTTAAGACTGTTACTGCTTGTTTGTAATCACCTGCGACATTCCAACATCCAAGCATGTTTTCCTTGCTATTAGCCAATGGACCTATCAAGGCGATTTTAATATCATTTGTTAAAGGTAGAATACTATTATTGTTTTTTAAAAGTACAATTGATTCTGTAGCAGCTTTTCTGGCAAGTTGTCTTGTATCTTTATTTAATAAATCCGTAGATTCTTCCAAATATCGGTACGGATTATCAAAAAGTCCCAGCAATTCTTTTGCTTTTAATATTCTTTTACAAGCTATATCAATTTGATCTTTGTTTATACTGCCTTCTTCAAGGGATTTTTCCAATGTAGTCAAAAAACCTTCTCCGACCATATCCATATCGATGCCTGCATTCAGCGCTTTGTAAGATACCTCCTGCAAATCTTTGCCTATACCGTGATTTATCATCTCGTTGATCGCAGTATAATCTGTTACTACAAACCCCGAAAACCCCCATTGCTCTCTTAATATTTCAGTAAACAAATGTTTATTGGCAGTAGCAGGAATATAATTTAATACATTGAAAGATGTCATAATTGACCCTACTCCTGCATCAATAGCCGCTTTGTATGGAGGATAATACTCATTATAGCAACGGATGTCGCTCATATCTACTGTATTGTAATCACGTCCGCCTTCAGTTGCTCCATAATTAGCAAAATGCTTAACACAAGCCAGCATAGTATTATTTTCAGAAAGTTTATCTCCTTGGTAACCTTTTACCATTGATTTAGCGACAGCACTCCCGAGAAAAGGATCTTCACCGGCTCCTTCTGCTATTCTTCCCCATCTTGGGTCTCTTGCTATATCTACCATTGGAGAAAATGTCCAATTTAGACCATCACTAGTAGCTTCAATCGCTGAACTATGCGCAACTTGCTCAATAAGTTTCATATCCCACGAACAAGACAATGCTAATGGAATAGGGAATGTTGTTTTATACCCATGTATTACATCTAATCCAAATATTAATGGAATTCCCAAACGACTTTTATTTACCGCAATTTGTTGAGCACTGCGTATATTACGTTTTCCTTGAAGACCAAAAATACCCCCTACTAAACCTGTTTTTAGCTTATCCTCAACATTTTTGCTTACTACTTCACCCGTTTTGACACTTTTGCCTGTCCGTATTAGATTTAGCTGTCCTATTTTCTCTTTTAATGTCATTTTTTGAAATATAGCTTCTACCTTAGCACTCAAAACGATACTGTTTGTTTTGGTATGCTTTTGAGTTGCATCATTACAATTGGTGAATATGTAAACGATAAATAACAAGTAAAATATATTTTTCATATTTCAATTTTATATGATGTGAAATACTTTTTTAAAATTTTGCCTTTACAATCACCGGAAAATGGTCTGAAATATACTTGCCATCCTCTTTTCTTGTATCTACTTTATAATTGAGTATCTCCACTTTATCATTTACAAAAATATAATCTATTCTTTTATCCGCCTTGGATTTGGAGTCAAAACCATTAAAAGTACCCAAAGGTTTACCCGAATTAATTGATTTCAAAAAACTATCTTGCATTTTATTTGAGAGGTTTTTAATGATTCTGTCATTTGGCAAGACATTAAAATCACCTGAGAGGATCAAAGGTTCATTATTTGAATTTTCCTTGGCAATTTCCCTAAGAATTAGATCCATTCCTTTTGCTCTTGCTTTTTGACCTCTATGATCCAAATGAGTATTAAATACCCAAAATCGAGTTCCGGTTTTCTTATCTTCAAAATGACCATATGTGCATATCCTCAAGCATGCAGCATCCCACCCTTTTGTTACTTTGTTTGGAGTGCCGGACAACCAAATAGTATTAGACTCTATGATTTTGTATTTATTTGTATTGAAAAATATAGCTGAATACTCTTCTTGGCCTTTTTCTCCATCTCTTGCCAATCCAATAAAATCGTAGTTACTCAAATGATTTTTGATGTATTTCACCTGATGTGGAAGCCCTTCCTGTATCCCAAATATATCCGGTGCAATTTCATTTATTTGATTGACAAACATGTCTTTTCTATATGTCCATGCCTCATCCCCATCTACTTCAACATCCAATCTTACATTGTATGTCATAAATTTATGATTATTCTTAATTATTGGTATAGGCAAGCCTAATAATTTAGCCATTTTTTTTGCATAACGGATACCCATTGTACGTTGTCCTTCACTATTGAAGTGCACTTGATCCCCTTTATCCTTGAGGTCGTCCGTTTTTATTATATCTATAAGCTCATTGTTATTTGCCAGTTTATGCAAATTTTCATTGAATTGTAACCATAGTGGACGGTGTGTTTGGAACTTTCCAATTTCACCAACTACTACAGGCAGTTTAGGATTATTAACTTCTTTTCTCACTCTATCCAAAAAGACAAGAAATCTTTTATTATAAGTAGGTATCCTCTCAGTTTTAGCATCGGATTCCCCTTGATGCCAAAGCATCCCTTTGAAAACACCATCTTTTCCCGCAGCCTTGATTTTTGATTTCATATTGCTCCAGAGATGTTGTCCGCGATATTCATCATCTTTAAGCCAATTATCCAACGCACTACCGCCCATTGCTGTAGGTATAATAGCTATAGATACATTTTTAGGAACTGACTGAAGTAGAGTACGCGCAAAACTTAGACCACTATCCAATCCTCTATTTCCATTAGTGTGTTTATGTATTGGTTCTTTAGCATTTATCCAATCTCCATTTTTATTCATTGTCAAAATACGCGGATGACTAAGAGTATCTTGAGGACCAACTGTTCCTGCTCCAACCATATTGGATTGTCCTGCTAATATAAAGATCCAAAGATTTTCTTTTGGGGGAAGGATTTTGACTTTTTCTTCAATTTTCGGGCAGTAAAAGTATTTATCTGTAATATAATATCTCACATAATCAATTTCAAATCTCTGTGGAAAGACAGATGCATTGTCAGGATATCCTAAATAGTTGCCTCCAACAGCCAAATTGATAAGCATATAAAATGGTTTTAAAAATGGGTTGTCATTTAGATTCAAGTTTTCTAGTTCACTATATTTTCTTTCTGCAAACAGGACATCATCTACAAAGTACTTAATTCTATTTTTATTCCAATCAATTGAAAAGAGATGAAAATTATCACTAAAGTTCCCATATTGCAATTCGTATTTATCTCCTTTATGATAAGTTTTGCCATTAGTCCCTTTATAAAAAACAGTTCCCCTTATTCGCCATGGAATTTGACCTTTTTCTTCCATGATGTCAATTTCACCACAATATGGCCAATCTTTTTCAGCTCTGTTTTTACCTAATAGCCACAACGCAGGCCAAAGCCCTCTTGTTTTAGGTAACTTAGCTCTAATATCAATTCGACCATATTTGAATTCTTTCTTGTTTTTTGTTACTATTCTCGATGATGACCAATAGCCTATGTGTTCTTTATCAGGCATCGCAGTGATAATCAACTTGCCGTCTTTAACCTGTGTGTTTTCCGGTCTATACCACACTTTTTCAGCATTTCCCCAGCCGCAAAGACTAGGACAACCATCACCTAATTCGTGAGACCAAATACTAGTGTCCAGACTTGTTCCATTAAATTCATCTTGCCATATAAGAGCATGACCTTCTCTATATACCGGAACAGAATATGCATAATCCTTTTTTACTATACCATTTCTCCTATCGATTAATTTTGCTACTATATCTTTGTCCATTACTTCTTTGAATAGCAAGTAATGCCCTTCATCATTAAGATGAACCCCATCTCCACAATTATACTTCTTATCTATTTTACCTGACCAATCTGACAAATCTGTCCAAAAATCAAGAGTTTTTCTGCCAAACATGGCATAAGTTGAATCTTTTAATACTTTTTGGAGTTTGATTTTTTCTTTGGACATATTTCGACTTTGAGGTGTGGACACCCAAACAGGAATATTTGCGTTTTTCAATGCTTTTGCAATCAATCTGTAATTATTAAGCTGCTCTTTGATACTATATCCATTTGCCACATCATTGCTAGGCAAATTTATCAATACTCCATCAGGATTAAGGGAAATCGCCATGGCAACATTGTGCTTTGGATTGGGTTTGGGTCTATTGTCAGAAACAGGTGCATTTGTTGGCAATAAATGATAAGTAGTGTAACCGCCAACTGCTAAATTGATTACTTGGTGATATCCGTTTTCTGCTTGAAGTTGTCTTCTATATCTATTTACCCAAGAGTTGCGAGTTTCTGAAGGTCCGGTTCCGGCAGCAGTAGATGAACCGAGGATTACTATTTTTACCGCTTGTTTTGGGTCTCCTTGGATTGGAGTATTTTTATCCGTCTCTAGTTGATTGATATTTGCAAAATAACTATATACATCCTTACCCGTCACAGGGCTATGCAAATCCGTAAATATCGCGATTTTATTGTAACTCGGCCCACCATAAATAGCATCTTTAAAATCAAAAATCAATGTTTCCCATTTATTTATTTTTGTGTTTTTTATAGTGATTGAAGTTGTAGAACCGCCATCCAAGGATTCTTCTAATTTGAATGTAAAAGTACCCAAATGATCCATCAACACATCAATGCTAAATCTATTTCCTTCAGCAATTCGTATTGGCTTTTTTAATACAAGGTACTGTCCCGAAAACAATCTGGCATCGGCAGCTCTTACTATTTCACCGGCAATCCTACCTTTTTTCTCAAGGATTTTAAATTCATAGCCTTCTTTTGACAGATGCCCGTTGGCAAAATAATGAAAAGAAACAGACTTATCTTTACTAAAGTCTATTATTGATGTTTTGTAAATAGGTCTATTAGCTATTTTTGGACTACAAGCCATAATTAAAGCTATAATAATAATTGAAAGATATTTTATTTTATTCATATTTAAGTTTTTTCAATTTTCTTTATAAATTCTCACATAATCAATATCCATAGTTTGAGGCCAAACTGTTGTGGCATCAGGATCACCACCAAAATTTCCACCTACTGCTACATTCATAATTACATAAAATGGATACTTAAACGGGTTTTTATTATTATAATAATGAAAATTGTTATGAAATATGGTATTATATAGTTTATCGTCAACATAAAACTTTAATTTATATTCATCCCATTTCATTGTAAAAACATGAAACTCATCCTTGAACTCTCCTTTTGGCAAGGTATATTTTTTAGATGTAGGGTATTTATGGTTTCCAGACAAATCAGCGTAGTGAATTGTCGAACTTATCGTATTGGGAATATGTCCTTTCAATTCCATTATATCTATTTCTCCTCTTTTGGGCCATCCCAATTGATATAATTCATTCCCTTGCAACCACAATGCAGGCCAAAGCCCTTTACTATAAGGCAATTTTGCTCTAAATTCAATTTTTCCATATTTGAAAACCATTTTATCTCTGCTATTGATTCTCGCTGATGTATATGAAGAGCCTTTATAATTCTCTTTTTTTGCAATGAATGTAAGCAAACCATTTTCGATCTTTAAATTTTGAGGGCTATAATACTGAACTTCCTCATTATACCAATTACCCCTATCTTGAACATACCAATGGTTTTTGTTTAGCTTGTTTCCTGAAAATTCATCATTTAAAATCAATGTCCATCCTTCTTGATGCAATTTTGTGACATATCCGGGATAATCGTTGTCTGTAAATTCTATATCGTCATCTATTATTGAAACGGACAGAATGGTATCAGCAGCAATAACAGAAGAATCTATGGTGAAAACTATTTTAAAATCTTCATTCTCTTCAAATATATCATCATCTTTTATCTCTATAAAAATACTTTGAGCTTCTAAAGAATCTGTTCCGACAAATTCTAATATACCATCTATTGGTTCATAATCAGAAAACGGTTCAGCCAAACCCGACAAGGTATAATAAGGAATTAGAATTGAATTTGGGTGTTTACCACTTAGCTTTACTTTTATTTCAAAATATTTATTATCTCCTTCTATAATTGAAGTGTCGTTAATGCTAAAAACAGGTTTTTCTACAGTAACTATTGGCGTACGCATTTCAGTTTTATCACATGAAAATACTCCAAAAATCAAAAGTAACATTATAAGTATTGATATTTTCATCTATTTATAATTTTTATTTAAATATAATAAATATTTATAATAAATTCAGGAACTCGCGTGATATTTTTTATCATATTTCACTGTGTATTTCATAGTTAATAAAATTCAAATTCATTTCATCAAAAATCAAGCACTTTATAGACATCCACTAATTATCTACAGTAAACATTTTTGTTAAATTTCCAATTTCAACTTCAAATTTACCGGGTTCAAATATCCATTTATTATTTATTCCGACAAATTTTAAATCTTCTTTTGAGATATTGAAATTGATTTTTTGTGTTTCTCTGTTTTCCAATTTTATTTTTTTAAACCCCTTTAATCTTTTTACACTTGGGGTTATACTTGCTACTTTATCACTAATAAACAAAGGAATAATCAAAGAGCCCGTTTTATTTCCTGTATTTTTCACTTGTATTGATATAGAAAAATTATCTTTGTCTATATTCTTAATTTCAAGATTGTCATAAGAAAAAGATGTGTAGCTAAGACCATGTGCAAATTCCCATTGTGGATTGAATCCATTATCACTAAAGTCAATATCCTTATTTTCAGTATATTTATGGTCATAATGAATCAAATCATTTACAAATCGTGGATAAGTAAAAGGCAATCTCCCATTTGGATTATAATTACCGATTAAAATTTGAGCAATAGCTCTTCCCCCTTCATTTCCCGGTAGTCCGGCAAAAACAATTCCTTTAGCTAATGGTTCTATTGTATTGACAACTCTGGGTCTACCTTCCACTAAGACCAAAACAATAGGAATGCCTGTATTAGAAATTGCTGTTACCAAATCAATTTGAGCTTTTGACAAAGTCAAATCGTTTATATTTCCAGGTATTTCGACATAAGGCATTTCACCAATACAAATTACAGCAACATCCGATTTTTTGGCGACTTGAACTGCTTTATCTATATTAATCGGTTCATTAACAGTACTACCCTTTACAAAATTAATGTTTGCCCCATATTCATCTATTAATGACTCTAAGATAGTTTTTTTATTTGGTGTGTTATATTTTTTATCTTTTCCTTGCCAAGTGCCAGTCCAAGCACCGTTAATGGCAGCTAAAGAATTAGCAGTAGGGCCTGTAACCAGTATTTTCTTATTCTTAGATATTGGTAGTATTTGATTTTTATTTTTCAATAACACAATACTTTCCAATGCTCCTTGAAACGCTTTTTGTTTATACTTTTCAGAAGCAAATTCAGGATAATCTTCCACAGGATAAAATGCTTTGTCAAACAATCCCAATTCATATTTTAATGTAAGTATTCTTCGTACTGATTCATCAATTCTACTCATTGCTACAGCACCTTCTTCAACTAATTCCTTCAATAATTTAGGAAATTCTAAATCAACAGCCACCATGCTCATGTCAATTCCTGCATTTATACTTATTCTTATTGCATCTTTATAATCCTTAGCAATATGATGCCTTTCGTAAAGATATTTAATATCTTCCCAATCAGTAACCGCTATCCCTTTAAATCCTAATTCATGCCTTAATAAATCTATTAATATTTTAGGATTTGCATGTACAGGAATTCCATTCAATTCACCTGAATTAATCATCACGGTTTTTGCTCCTGCATCAATTGCCGCTTTAAACGGAGGCAAAAATAGCTCTCTTAATTGCCGTTCAGGAATATAAGAAGGCGTTCTATCTTTTCCTGATTTAGGTGCACTATATCCTAAAAAATGCTTCATACAAGAAGCTACTTTATAAGGAGAATTAAATCTTTCTCCTTGCATTCCTTTTATTGTAGCTTTACCCATCTCTTTTACAAGATAAGTATCTTCTCCAAAGGTCTCCCAAAACCTTGACCATCTGGGGTCTCTACCTACATCAAGGACAGGGGCAAAAGTCCAAGGTATAGCAGAGGCTCTTGTTTCATAAGCCGAAATAGAAGCAAGTTCTTCAACTAACTCACGATTCCATGTGGCTGCTAAATTCAATTGTTGTGGATAAAGTGTAGCATTACTGGTATAATTAGCGCCATGTATTGCATCTATTCCGTATAAAACCGGGATACCCGTAGATTTTTTATTAATAGCGTAACTTTGTATTTTACTCAATATCTGATGCCATTCTGATAATGATCTTGCATGTCCACCATTGTTTAGAATTGAACCTACTTTTAAATCTAAAAGGACTTTCTGTAATTTACCCATATCAAACTCCAATGGTTCTTTTACTTTGTAAGGTTCACCTTTCAGGAGCATATCCACAGACAATTGAGTCATTTCACCCACTTTGTCCGTTAATGTCATTTTCGATATCAAAGAATCAACTTTTTCTTCTATCAAACTCTTTTTTGATTTAGTTATTTCAGTTTTCTTTTCACCTCTAATTGCAAGTGCCTTATCAGGAAAATTAGTTATTATACCATCAATACCCAAATCAATAAGGTTAATCATATCCTTTTCTGTATTCACCGTCCATTTCCATACTTCCACGCCTTTTTTATGTGCATATTCAATAAATTCTTTTGTAGGATTTGTTTTATATCCGACACCAATAGCTTTAGCATTGATTAACACGGCATATTCAATGGTCTGTTTATTGGCATAATCACTTAGATATAATATTGGTATCTGTTTATCTAATTTCCTTAGCTTTGAAAGAATATCAAAATGAAATGATAAAATCATAACTTCTCTATTCATTCTCAAGTTATCAATTATTTCAAGAACTTCTTTTTCAATATTGTGGGTTTTTATCTCAATACATACTTTTATCTTTCCCTTAGCCAATTGTAATGCTTCCCTTAATAGTGGAATTTTCTCTTCGATATATTCATCACCAAATTTTTTTGGATATCCCACTTTAATCTTATTAAGTTCTTTATAAGTCAAAGTATAAACATTTCCTTTTCTACCATTAGAACTTGTTCTATCAACAGAATTGTCATGAATAACAACTAATTTATTATCTTTAGTTTTATGCACATCTAATTCAAAATAATCAGCTTCGATATCAACTGCTTTTTGAAATGCAGCAAGAGTATTTTCTGGTGCTACACTTGAAAACCCTCTATGCGCAATAATCTTGGTTCTTTTTTGAGATACTTGCGATTTCTTATTTTGTTTTTCACAAGATAAGAATACAAAGGTGAGCAATAAATATATTATATATTTGTTCTTCATTTTCGTTTTCTTTTCATCTCAATATTTCTATACCATTTCTGCAAAGTATAAAATGCTAATTTTTTAGTTCCTGTATTTGATATCAATCCTTTCCTGTTCCAACCATCTTGAATATTTGGTAAATTGCGCTTTGGAGAACGAAAATCTGCAAGTATCCAAGGAGTAACACCTCTAAGGTTAGACATATTTTCCATCATTTTTATTGTTTGTTTATAGAGGAAATCACCATATTCTTCTGACCATCTTGTATCTTTATCTGCATGGTATCCTCCTAAAACTCCAGCGCCAAATTCTGAAATAATTACGGGTTTATTTTGGTCAAATTGCCATTTCACAGCAGTGATGTCTTTAGGATGCCCTCCGTACCATCCTATATATTGATTGAAAGCGACTATATCCACTTCTTTGGAGATAGGGTCAGCTATTTTGTTAAATCCATTTTCGGATTTATGCAAAAGTGCAGCACTAATGAGTCGTGTGTTATCAATAGCTCTGGCTTGACTTATTAATTTTGATAAAAACATATTTCTTTCTTCACTTATAGGGGTTTCATTTGCCATAGACCAAATAATAATAGATGCACGATTTTTATCTCTATTTATCATATCTGTCAATTGGTTTTCTGCATTCTCATAGACAAAATCTTTGTCAAAATCTATTGTCCAATAGACAGGGATTTCAGACCATAGAAGCATCCCTTCTTTATCTGCTAGTCTAATCATATGTTCATTATGAGGGTAATGAGCAAGGCGCATAAAATTGCAATTTAATTCTTTTGCCCAATGCAAAGATATAATTGCATCCGCTTCAGAATAAGCCCTGCCACCTCTCATAGTATTCTCCTCATGCATACAAATCCCCCTTAAGAATATGGGTTTACCATTCAGGATAATTTCACCATTTTTTGATTCTATAGTTCTAAAACCGATTTGGTCTTTTAACTCTTCATAATTGGTTTTTAATACTATGTCGTACAATTTGGGGTTTTCAGGTGTCCAAAGTGTGATGCCTTTTAAGCTAAAATCCAGTGTTACATATCCGTTTTTATCAGTACGGATTTTTTTAAAAAAATCAAGTTCAGGGATTTCAATTGTAATATCTTCATTGTTATCGACATTGGACAATTGAATATAGCCGGATATTATACCTCTCTCTGATTGTTTTAGCTGAATAAAATAATCATAAATATATTTATTTGGTACTTCCACCAAAGATACGTCTCTAGTGATCCCACCATAATTCCACCAATCCGTATTGAGTGTTGGGATAGCGTCTTTATGCCTTGTATTATCAACCTTAACTATTAAATAATTGTTTTTTTCTTTTAAAGAATTGGTCACTTCATAGGAAAACGGAGTAAAACCTCCTTCATGTTTACCTAATTTATTTCCATTCAAATAAACTTCAGCAATGTAATTAACTGCGCCAAAATGGATAAAAACTCGATTTTTCAATTTGGTTTTCTTATAATCAAATGATTTTTTATACCAGATAGTTCCTTCATAATACAACAGCTTTTCATCTTGAGAATTCCAATCACCCGGAACTAATAAAGTCGGTGAAGCATCAAAACTGTACTCTATTCTGTCCAGCTTATTTTTTGGCTTTGCGTTATTATAATATGCTCCGGGATTAGATTTCATTTTTTCATCAGTATCATAAGCTTTATAACGAAAATCATAGTATCCTGTTTCATAAGGGTCAATAATGTAATGCCATTTGCCATTTAAAGAAGTATTGTTGCGATTAGATATATTTTGAATCAGACTATTTTGAGCATTTAATTCAAAAATCAAAAAACAAAATAACAGCATTAATATCATCCTCTTATTAAGATAGTGAAATGGGAAAAGAAATAGTTTTTGATTCTTCAATGAAAATAATCTTCCCGACTTTTTTGGAGTCTTAACTATATAAGTATTTTTAAAAACAGAAGAAGTAAAAAATATACTTTTTATATTCAATATTTTGGTAGCAATTCTGTTTAAGCTTTTAATTATAATCATACGCACGATAAATGTGATTGTTAAAAATAAAGTAAATATCTGTCATATGTTACGTTTTTTCACGAGGAAAAGCAAAACAGCAAACAATATTTAATTGACATTGATAAAAACACCTGTCGAAAATGATTTCCGACAGGCATTTTATTAGAAAAAAAATCACACTATTCTTTTATAAACTTTGCTGTTCCCAATCTTCTATTATTGTCAGAGTACAAGTCAATCAAGTACAAACCATTTGGTAATAAACTCACATCAATTTTTGATCGTAAAGGATTTTTAATAGTCATCACCTTATGTCCTCTTATATCAAATATATTAGCTGAATAAATCGGTGTTTGTGAAGTAAGAGTAATTGTATTGTTAACAGGATTAGGATATAGACTTACCCCTTCCAGATTACCAATATCAAGTGTTGAAACTGTAGAATTAAGTACTCTGAAATTATCGACGTAATACACTATTGTATCAGCCGGCAATTCCTTACTTTCGCCATCAAAGAAGTACGTCATTTGATCATATATTAAATTCTTTGAGTTTGGAGGATCTGTATAGAAATTGTCTTTTGTTACATCCCAACATATAGTTTCCCAAGTATTCCCTCCGGAATAATAGCCTCTATATCCGGTTTTAATACCATTTCCCAAAGCAGCATCATATTTTAGAAATACATCACCACCCTTATCTGCATATATATCCATACACACTTTTGTCATATTATTAAAGAAATTGAAAGGTCTATTAACTTTAATTGCTATCCCTTGATACCAAACCCCTTCAGGAAATCTTTTCACCTCCATGACATTGTCACTAGTATTTATTCCTTCTTTTAGGGGGTTATCCACTACTTGAGCGGCTTTATGACCTCCATTTAACCACCACCACCAATCGTCAATAGTATTTCCATTGTCATCACTATCGAAATTGATTAAATTATAAACATCAGGATCAGTAGGGAATGTCATAACAGACTCTATGGTATGTACAAATCCGTTAACCGCTTCTTTTGAATCAGTAATATTTGCCCCATTTATTTTATTACCAACAATCACACCATCTTGACCATTTCTCATAATGTGAGTACCATCAACTAATAGTTCAGGCGGTATAGAATCAAAAGTGACATGATGAAAAATCATATTGTACAAGGCATTATCAATATTATTGGTTAATTTATTTAATTCATCAGTTGGAAGCGCATTGAATGCATCATTTGTAGGTGCGAAAACGGTTACACCATTGGCATTTACTACTTCTGATAAGTCAACTGCATCAATAAATCCTGAAAACATTGAATGATCAGGACTTTTTGATAAAATATTACTAATAAATTCTAATAATTTACCTGTTCCATTTGTAGATTTCTTAATATCATCGATATAATAACATGTTTCGGCAGCAGGGACAATACCAAAATCCGGAAATATCGTCATTTTAGTATACAAATGACCTAAAGCTGATTTATCATCAACTCCCGGTTCTGTTAAATCATAACATAGAACTTGCCAAGCTCCCGGAGTAGAATAATCTCTGTCCATGCTTACATTTTCAGAACCATCAGTCGCACCTTCTAGTTTTAATCTAACAGTATTAGCAACATCTGCATAAACGGAAAGACACACAGTAGCAACATCACCGGTTATATCAAGGGTATCAATATTAAATGCAAAACCTGCCCAAGATGGAGAGTTTTCATTTTTACAAAATTGGAATGTGCTATCTGAAGAATTTATTTCATCACTTTTAGGATTTGGACTAATAGCTATTGTAGCTTCTTTTCCAAAAACAAATGCGCCAGGGGTGGTTTCCGGAGTTTCCCAATCAGCAATAACTTCACCATCAAACCCTTTGGTTACTGAGACCTGTGTTAAATTATCAAAATAGTGACATTCATCCTCTGCCGGAACATTGCCAAAGTCCGGGAAAATAGTAAATCGAGTATATGTATAACCCGCACCTACATCTCCATCAGAATCAGGTTGAGTATAATCAAAGCAAACTTGTTGCCATTTACCATTTCCCGTATATGGAGCGACCAAAGATGCATCACCACCACCATCTGTAGATTTTTCTACTTTCAATAATATATTTCCATCATGAGGCATTAAGACGTCCAAACATAGTGTTGTTTTATTACCCTCTAAAAATATTGAGGGTGAAATATCAAAATAAATACCTCCCCAAGATTTTCCGTCAAAGGCTTTGCACCATTGATATACAGAATCGCTTTTATTATGCCCGGAAGGAAGAGGATTTGCAACAGCAGAAAATGTGCTATCCGCAAAATGACCGTTTCCAAATGCACCTGTACCATTTACACTAATACCATCAGATTCCCAATCAACCAAAACATCTCCGGATAAATATGGTTTGGGGCCTTCTCTTTGGATTAAATTATCATAATAATGACATTCATCGTCCGAAGGCACATTTCCAAAATCCATAAATATGGTAAATCCCGGAAAAATCAAACCTACAGCAACATCACCTTGAGAATCGGCTAGAGTAAAATCAAAGCATAATTGCTGCCATTTACCATCACCTGTATATTCTTCTACCAAAGATACATCCACCTCCACAGTATCGTTATCTACAACCATTTTTCCATTCTCCAACTTAAGTAATACATTACCATTATGAGGCATTAATACATCCATACATAAAGTAAGTGCTGAACCTGTCATATCTATAGGAGTTGGAGCATCAAAATAAACTCCTCCCCAACTTTTTCCATCGTTTGCTTTACACCATTTACCAACTTTAGCACTAGTATTTATTCCTGTTACATCCGGGTTATCAACAATACCAAAAGTATCAGAACCGAAGTGACCATTTCCAAATGAAAATTTTCCGTTCACACTGGTTTGCGAAGTCTCCCAGTCAAACAAAACTACATCTTGAGCATTTAACCATACGGATGAAAATGCAAAAAATGCAAATAATAAAAGTAATTGTTTTTTCATAATAAAGTATTTTTGTTAATAATGTGAAATAATTTAATTTATTTAAAAATATATTGATTAAAACATATATTTAGTGTCAATATCCCTCATTTTGAGGATAACCTTCCCCAAGCAACTCTAGAACTGACTGAGGTATCGGCATATTTACATAATGCGGCTTAATATTTCCACGCGCTTCATTTTTATAATCGGCATTACCTGAAAAATTCTGAACCTGACTCAATAGTTTTCCGATACGCTTAAGAAAAAAGAATCTGTGTCCTTCAAAAGCTAATTCACGTGCGTGTTCTTGCATAATATCATTTATCGTAACATTAAAAGGAGGAGGCACTCCAGCTCTATCTGTCAGGGGGACTATAAATTCTTGCGCTTTTCCTAAATTCCCCATTCTCATATAAGCTTCTGCTGCTACTAAATAGGTTTCTGCTAAACGATACACCAAGATATTGCCTCTGCTGACAGCTTCGTTGGGGCCAAGAGTATAATCGATTAATTTCAATACGGCTGGTGATAATTCCCTATAATAAGCACTTGTGTTGCTACCGGAGGTCACTATTTTTACTTCATCCCCTTCTTTTGGATAGACCCATCCATCATCTGTAAGCACACTATCAGGAATATTTTCAGGGTCATTGTAATAGTATTTTCTATTATAATATGCATCTAACCTTTTATCATATGACTCATATAACCCCATGAGGTACTTATTAGGAAAAATAAAACCGAACCCACGACCACCAAATTCACTGGCAAATTTCATTCCCGGTATTTTATCGTACCTAGGCACAAAATTTACTCCTATAAAATTTGGTACTCCTGCACCGGCAGAACCTTCCTCATTTTGAATAGTGAATAATGACTCAGGACCATTTCTGTCACCAGCATCAGGATTAGATGGATGTCCAAATATGTTTTTCAAATCAGTCTCAAGCCAATAATTACCATTATTTATGACAGCTTCAGCATTTTCTGCTGCTGCTGCCCAGTCTTCCTCCCATAAAGCTGCTTTTGCTCTTATATGCCTAGCCAAAGCTTGTGTCACTCTACCGGGAGTATCAGTCCATGGAAGATTTTTAATGGCAAATTCCAAATCTTCATCTATAGCTTTAAATATTTCTTCCTTTGTCGACGGCTTACTTACTTTATCAAAAACATTTTCCGGTGTAGTAGGCTCTGTTTTAATGTAGACATTATTAAAAAGTCTGTACAATGTAAATAATGAATGTGCTCTGAAGTATCTGCTCACAGCCAAAACTTGTAGTCTATCCTCTTCTTTCATCCCTTCGATTGCTTCTGCGGCTTTTATCAATGCGTTGGATCTGTCAATAATCCTATAATAATCTTGCCAAAGTAGTTTTAAAAACAAACTCCCGTATTGATCAGGTTTCATTGCACTTTTACCAAATTGTCCAATTATTGAAATATACCCGGCTGCAGGAACAACCAAATCATTTTGAACATAAGTCCATAAAGGTTTTGAGCTCTCATTGGGCCAAATATGGTATATATCCCTATTGAAATTATAAAGACCCACAACTCCGGCTTCTAATCCATCAGGTGTATTGTACAAATAATCTATAGAAACATCCGTGAGAGGTTCTTCATCAAGATAATTGTCACAAGATCCCAAAGTTAAAAAAAGACCTACTATTAAATATTTTAATACTTTCATTTTATATGTATTTTACTATTATTAATTTGTTATCTTAATCCCAAAAACAAAACTTTTCCCATCGGGATATGAACCAACATTCAATTCAGGACTATAGGATAAAAAATCTGTTTTGGTCCAAAGGTTTGATCCTGTCCCATAAATAGTCACATTAGATAGTTTCATTTTAGAAACCCATGTTTTAGGTAAGTGATATGCCAAAGAAAATGTCCTAAGTCTAATGTATGAGGCATCACTTACTGCAGCTGCCCAAATATAACTCGGTGTTTCATTTCTTCGCGGACGCGGAAATGTTCCTTCAGGATTTTCAGGAGTCCAATAATCAACTTTAATTCCATTTAATACTCCTTGTAAAGTGCCACCTTCATTGAATCCTGCTAAATAATTATTTGTACGAATGGCGCCTTGAACCATATACATATCAATATACAATTCTAATCCTTTGAAACCGATATTTGTAGAAAGACTTCCAAACCAATCAGGATCTTTGTGAAAGATAACTCTGTCATCTGCTGTAATTTCTCCATCTCCATTCACATCCTTCACTCTAATATCTCCAGGACGAGCATCAGGCATATATGAACCTTCTATTTCTTTTTCATTTTTCCATATTCCATCGTATTCATATTGATAAATTATATTAATAGGTTCACCTATAAATCTATTTTTTGATATATCGTCCAATAGATTGCCCAAACTATCAACTTCGCCAAATAATTCTTTAATCTCATTTTTGTTTTTTGAAAATGATGACGAAATTGACCAATTAAAACTTTTACTTCCAAATACATTAGCAGTTATTCCCAACTCAACGCCTCTATTTTGTACTCTCCCTATATTCGAAATTAGACTTGTATATCCTGTGCCTTGAGGAGTACTCCTGTCTATGAGAAGATCTGTAGTTTGCTTATCATAAATCTCAATATTACCAACCAGAAAATTATTAAACAAGCCAAAGTCAAGCCCAATATTTGTTGTAGTTGAAGTTTCCCATTTCAGATTAGGATTAAATAATTGTGTGCCCGGTTGGTAACCTCCATAGACAACACCTCCAAAAATATAATTCTCTGCTGAAGCAAGTCCCAATGTTTGATATGGCCTAATCGCTTGATTACCTACACTTCCATAACTAAATCTAAATTTGAGCTCATTGATAGCATCAATATTTTCCAACCATGGTTCGAGATGTGCTTTCCAAGCAAATGCGAATGCAGGAAAGAATGCCCATTTATTATTTTTTGCAAAAACAGATGAGCCATCCCTTCTGCCGGTAAGTGTTATTAGATATCGGTTTTTTAAGTTATACCTTACTCTACCCATAAATGAAAGTAGCCGTCTTTTTTGTGCAAATCTGCTTACAGGTAATATCTCCGCTGCTGATTCAATTCCATTATAGCCTAACTGATCATTAGGAAATTCTGTTGCTGTTGTCTTAAAATTTGATTTTTTAATTTCTTCTGCAGCTTGTACAAAAGTAAAATTCAAACCATTGTCTTTAAAATTCAAATTATAATTAAAAATATTTTCTATAAGATAAGATGATCTATTACCACTGACAAGTGAAGCACGCCCATTGGTAGCAAATGCGCTCCCATGAACTCTAGATTCATAAGCACCTCCATGGTAATCATTTCTAGAAATATTTGTATTGATCTTATATTTGAAATTTTTAAACAGTTCGTATTCCCCAAAAAGAGTAAATTGATATTCGTTTGCAAACACCTCATTTAATGATTCTTTTATATTCCATAGTGGATTTACAGTATTGGGATCACCGGTCGGAAATCTTGATATATTACCCTCTTCATCTCTAACTTTTGAAAGTGGAGGCAAAGTGATAAAATTCAATCCTCCGGAGCGAATATTCTTTTTATCCGTTAACAAATGAATATTCCCTCCAAAACTAAATCTGCTAGAAACTTTATGATCAAGATTTATCCTTGCAGTACCTCTCTTGTAGCTCGAACCTTCAATGATACCTGCTTGGTCAAAATAGCTTAAACTTGTATAAATCTTCGTTTTCTCAGAACCACCACTCAATGTCAATGAATGATTTTGTTGTGTGGCATCATTAATCGTCTCATCCTCCCAGTCCACATACTTACCACTATTCAGCACTTCAAGTTGTAAGGGGGTGAAAACGTAATCATCAGGCTCGTATTCATCATTATTATCAGAGCGGTATGCTTCTCTTCTAAGATCAGCCCATTCTTTCCCATTGTAAAGATTAAAGTTTTTAGTCAATGATTGTACTCCACGATAACCATGGTATGAAACTTTAAATTTATCACTTTCACCTCTTCTTGTCGTTATCAATATAACACCATTTCCTGCTCGCGCTCCATAAATAGCTTGTGATGATGCATCTTTCAGCACTTCAATAGATACTACATCCTCTGTATTGATTCCATTGATATTTTCTGTGGCCACCCCATCTACTACGAATAATGGGCTACTACCACCTAAAAGGGAACTACGCCCTCTTAGTACTATCGAAGAAGACCCACCGGGAGAAGGATCATCAAGTGTGACTTTTACTCCGGATGACTTGCCTCGTAAAATTTCAGCTATGTTTGTAGTAGGAACTCTTTTGGCATCTTCAACTTTTACAATGGAAACCGAACCTGTAATATCACTTTTCTTCTGAACTCCATATCCAACAACTACCACTTCATCAAGCAATTTAGCATCATCCAACATTATCACATGTAGATATTTGTTTTCACCAACAACAATTTCTTGGGATTTATATCCTATGCTGGAGAAAACTAAAATATCATTTTTATGCACATCAAATTCTAATTCGAATTTTCCGTCAAGATCAGACACAACACCTTTTGATGTCCCCTTTAGTTGTATCGCTACAAATGACAAAGCTTCTCCTTTACTGTCATTAACCATCCCTTTCAATTTATTTTGAGATAATAAATTGCTTGAAAGCGTAATTAATAAAATCAGACTGAATAAATATTTATACATATTCTACTATTTTGATATTTAAAACAAATAATTCAATATCGTGAAATTGACTTTCCAATTAGATAGTACAAAATTATATTACTTATTTGTATAAACCTAAAATATGACTACATCATGACTACATCAATGAATGAATTTTTAATTTTACATACATTGTATGCTAATTTGAGAAAATATGTATATATTTGCAATAATCAAATTTTTACGTGATTTTATTATTAATGATGAAGTATTTATTTATTTTTATAAGCTTATTTTTTACTACATCATATTGCTTTTCTCAAAAAAGCAATATCGGTCAACCATTTATTGAAAACTTTTCAAAAGATAAATATAATGCTGCTGTTCAAAATTGGGATATAAAGCAAGATAGCGAAGGAAAAATTTTGATCGCCAATAACAGTGGAATGTTAATTTTTGATGGCAATAAATGGAGGATAAAAAACAATCCGAATTCTTCTATAACTAGAAGTATACTTGTTGATTCTGAAAATATAATTTATGTAGGAGGGCAAAATACATTTGGTTATTTTTTTAAACAGGATAATGGAATACTAAAATATATTTCATTATCAGATTCATTAGAACGCAACAAAAAACAATTTGGAGATATTTGGGATATTATTAAATATAAAAATGCTATATATTTTAGAAGTCCAAGAAATATTTTCAAATACTCAATGAAGGAATTAACGGTCTTTGAAACAGACACTTACTTTCCATTTATTGGTGAAATAGACAATGAATTAATTATCTGTAACTCTCAAAAAGGTTTTTTCAAAATGATTAATGATAAATTATTTGTTATTAATGATAATCCTTTTTACAAAGATGAACACGTAATCAGTATCATAAAATTAAATGATGGAAGAAAGATTATTTTTACAGAAAGAAACGGCTTGCTGATTTTTGATGGATTAAATATAAAACCATGGTTAACTCTAGCTACTGATTTCTTAAGAAATAATAGAATAACCAGTGCCATTCAAATAAACAAAAACAGAATCGCAATTGGAACACAATTTGGAGGGATCTTAATTATAGACTATGAAGGTAAGCCGGTCGAACTTCTAAATAAAAATTCCGGTCTACAATCTAATTATAATCGTTGCCTATTTATGGATAGTGATTCAAATTTGTGGGCAGGACAAGAAAAAGGTATTGACTTAATTCAATTAAACTCCCCTTATCGGCTGATTAAACCCGCTGGAAAATTAGAGGGAATTGCGTATACAGTCAAAGTATTTAAAGATAAACTATACTTTGGAACCTCTTCCGGACTATATTCTATTGACTGGTCAAATTACTATAACCCTCTGGAAAAGAAAAAATTTCACACAGTCAAAAACACAGAAGGTCAAGTGTGGGGACTAGACATTGTAGGTAATGAATTGCTGTTATCACATCATGATGGAGTATATCGTATAATTGACACTACTGCAATTAAAATAAAAAATGCAGATAATGGTTCATGGCTGTTTGTTCCATTGGGACAAGATGATAAATATTGCTTGAATGGTAATTATAGAGGATTGGCCGTGTATGCAAAGGTAAATGGAAAATGGGAGTTTGACCATCAATTAAAAGGATTTGATTTTACATCGCGAAATATCACTATCTTCAATTCTTATGTATGGGTCTCATTACCGTACAAAGGAGTATTTAGATTAAAATTAAATTCAGACTTTTCAAAAATAGATAGTATTAAATCATACGGCATCCAAGAAGGCCTCCCTATGAAATTAAATAATTTTATAATTAAAATAGATGATTTGCTCTATTGTAGAACAAAAGATGGATTATATAAATATGATAAAATAAAAGATGAATTTTACACATTCGACAATTGGAATAAAAGCTTCAAATCAAATAAATCATTGAAATATTTAAAGGAAGAGAAAAAAAACAAACTTTGGTATTTAAATCACAAGGAACTAGGGGTAATTTCAAATTTTCATTGTAATGATTCAATATATGATAAAAAAGTAGTTGAAGGAGGCAAAAACTGGTTAGTAGGTGGATTTGAATATATATATTCCATTGATAGCAATCAAACTTTTTTTGCTACAGAAAATGGTTTTTTACTTTATTCCCCTACTAATAATAAACTAGATAGCCTTAACTTGATTTTTAATAAAATCAGCGTATGTACTAAATCAGATAGTTGCAATTTTTTACAAATAAGCAGAAAAGATACTTTACAAAAAGAAACAATAGACCACTTTTATAAAACTTTCTCTTTTGAGTTTGTTGTTCCTCATTTCACAAATTATAATCCAATAAAATACCAATATCAACTAAAAGGTTATGAAAACTTTTGGAGTTCATGGTCTGAAAAAAACACTAAGGAATACACCAATCTGCCTGCAGGTGACTTTACTTTTTTAGTAAGAGCAAAAACAGACAATAACCAATATAGTAATACGCTGGAATTTCCTTTTATAATTGAACCGGTTTGGTTTCTTTCTAATATAGCAAAAACATCTTATTTATTACTTTTCATCCTGTTCTCTAGCAGTTTGATTTTTTTTCCTAAAAAGAAGCATATTAAAGAAAAAGAAGAACTCAAACAACAACAAAATAAAATCATTGAAGAGCACAAGGAAGTAATTGAAGAAACAGAAGAAGAACTTAATAAAGTAAAAAATGAGAAACTACAGAGTGAACTAGCCCATAAAAACAAAGAATTAATGTCAGTTACAATACATCTAACCCAAAAAAATGAAATCATACTCAACCTGAAAGATGCCCTGCAAGATATATCTTATAAAACAAAAAACAAAGAAACTGCAAAAACAATAAAAAGTCTTATTCGAAAATTAAATCTAAGTGATATTTCAAAAAATGATTGGAATCAATTCGCCAAACACTTCGATCAAGTACATGGTGATTTCTTTTCAAAGCTCAATAAAAAACATCCCTCTTTGACCCCCAGAGACATAAGATTATGTGCATATCTGCGCTTAAATCTAACTACAAAAGAGATAGCTCCTCTAATGGGTATATCAATAAGAGGTGTAGAAATAAGCCGTTATCGAATAAGAAAAAAACTTGAGTTAGATCAAGAAACAAATCTAACTCAATATATGATGGAGCTTTAAGATATTAAAACTATTTCTTTCCACTTATTTCCTTTGCCATTATCAAGGCATTGTATGCATTTGCAATTTTACCCGAGACACTAAGGCTACTAAACTTAACCAATTTTGGCTCACTCTCATCATCATCTTCTTTAGGAGAAATAACCAAAATTTGTGGAGCCAAACCCGAATCCATTATGATATGTTTCACCTCCGAAGCTGTCAACTTTGGAAAACGAGAACGAATCAAAGCAGCTATACCGGCCACATCAGGTGAAGCCATAGAAGTACCTTGCAAATGTTTGTATTTATTGAAAGGTACTGTAGCGTAAATCTTCATTCCGGGAGAAAATACATCAACTGTTTTTTTACCATAATTACTAAATGGAGCGACCATATTTGCACCGTAATTCGGACCAGTTGCTCCCACATTTAAGAAATTGTCAAATAACTGTACTCCCGGCTTGTCACCGTCATTGGGGTAACTAACATCATCACCAAAATTATCCATGTTTTTACCTTCATTACCTACTCCATTTACTACCAATACATCGTGATCTTCAGCGTACTTCAATGCATCCCACACCCATTCTTTATGAGGAGAATAATATTTTCCGAAACTTGTATTAATCACTTTTGCACCATTATCTACAGCATATCTGAAAGCCAAAGCGATATCTTTATCATATTCATCACCATCAGGAACCGCTCTTACAGACATCAACATAACGTGATCTGCAACACCATTTCCTCCTTTGCCATTATTTCTTATAGCAGCAATTATTCCACCTACATGGGTAGCATGAAGTTCATCCTCATTAGGAGGGATAACATTTGGATTGCCATAATCTCTATCATTGAAATCGTCAGGATTATCTCCTTGAATTCTTCCATTAAAATCCAGATTAAGATTGTACTTTAATTGACCGTCTACATAATGTTCAAATCCTTTAATATAATCAGGAGTGAGCCCTCTCATATACATGGTCTTTGCCTGATTGACAGCATTATCATCGGACTCTATTCCCTCTATAGTCTCTAAAGTTAGCTTATCTGTTTTTAAAAAGTCTTTAAGAGTTTTAAACATGCCTTCAGCCATACCTTTCAATCCGGCAAGCCTTTGCTCCAATGGTTTAATCGCGGCAATCTTAGCAGCTAATTCCTTTTCCGCTCTTAGATAATCTTTGTACATTGATGTATCCTTTGCAGGTATGTCTTTGATCGATTTATCTTTCCATTGATTTCTGTACTTTTTCACAATACGAGTAAGCTCCAATTGTTCCCCTGTAACCATTTTCCCATCCTTAGAACCAAGAAAATTCCATCCGTGGACATCATCGATATAACCATTTTTATCATCATCAATGCCATTATTTGGAATTTCATCTTTATTTGTCCAAATAACATCTTTCAAATCTTCATGATTAATATCCATTCCTGCATCAATAACAGCCACTATAATATCTGTAGCAGGAAGATCTTTTAGTATAGTATTGTACGCTTTTTCTACACTCATACCGGGTTGATAGCTTTCAAAAGGATCGCTCAATTGCCAATTTTGCAGATCTTTATCATTGTACAAAGTTGTAATTTTCTGAGGAATCATTTCATAAACCTTGTTTTTAACAGTAGCTATTTTTTTTGATTCAACTACTTTTTTTGTTGTACCACAACTAGCTAATGTCATTAACGCCAAGACAATTACGCTAAATAATTTTACTTTTTTCATTTTACTGTTTTTTTTTAATTTTCACAAAAGTACAAGATATATCCGATACAGTAAAAAATAACGCTAAAAATATCAAAACCTTATGGCAATATATTATTATTCTAATTTAAGTTGATGATACTCGCTATTATTTCGATTGATAGAAAAGAATAGCACTCTATTAGATTTTAATCAAAATCCTCCTAAAAGTATTAATATGAGCTAACTTTGTATAAAAAGTATTACATTTGCGAAAAATATTATTTATGATTTGTTCAATGACGGGATTCGGCAAAGCAACCAAAGAAACTATAAAAGGTAAAATAACGGTAGAAATACGTTCTCTCAACGGAAAAACATCAGATGTTCGATTAAAATATCCGGCAGGTTACTCAGAAAAAGAGATGTGGATAAGGAATTTTGTTTACAAAAAGTTAACTAGAGGCAAATTTGATATCGCTATTACAAACAACCTTTCAAATGGCACAAATCTAAGTATTAATGAAACCCTCTTTAAAGAGTATCACAAGAAACTCAACACTCTCGCAGAGCAATTGGATGAAAAAAACAGAGATTTTTTCCCTTCAATTGTGAGAATCCCCAATATTTTTAAAGAAACAGAATATGAATTGAGTGATGAAGAATGGGAAACGACAGTTTTGACAATTGAGGAAGCTATTGAAAAATTATTGGCTTATCGTCAACAAGAAGGGGATTCGATCAAAAAAGATATTGTAGATAACGTAATGAAAATCAAAGCTTCTTTACCTTCGATAATTAAGCATGATGTTGATAGAAAAAAAAGCATAAAAGAACGATTATTTAAGTCGATAACAGAGATTGAAGATAGAAACAAAGTTGATAAAAACAGGTTTGAACAAGAAGTCCTTTATTACTTGGAAAAACTGGATATCAACGAAGAACAGCAAAGATTAAGTCAGCATTGTGATTATTTTTTGGAAATAGTTAATGATCAATCAAAATTTGAAAAGGGGAAAAAATTGAATTTTATTGCTCAAGAAATAGGAAGAGAAATCAATACTATGGGTGCAAAAGCACAGTATTCTCCATTACAAAAACTAGTTGTTAACATGAAAGATAACCTCGAGAAAATAAAAGAACAATTAGCCAACGTTCTTTAGATTATTACAAATATGAAAAGGAGAAAACACAAAAAAAAGCAGCTAAAGACAATGCTATTTACAGCCCCATCCGGTGCAGGCAAGACTACGGTAGTGCAGCATTTACTTGAAGAGTATCCTGACAGACTAGGCTTTTCTGTCTCTGCAACGACCAGAGAGAAAAGGCTAAATGAAAGAGGAGGTAAAGATTATTATTTTTTATCTAAAGAAGATTTTAAAAAGAAAGTAGAAGAAGGAGCGTTTGTTGAATGGCAGGAAGTGTATAAAGATCAATTTTACGGCACTTTGAAAAGTGAAATTGAGAGACTGTGGAATAAAGGCAAGGTGGTAGTTTTTGATATAGACGTGAAAGGAGCGAGAAACATAAAAGACTTTTATGGAGATAACTGCCTTGCGGTATTTATTGCTCCTCCATCATTTGATATCTTGGAAGAAAGGTTGAAAAAAAGAGGTACGGAATCACAGATAAGTTTCAAAAAAAGAATAGCAAGAGTAAAAAAGGAAATGGAATATAAAGATGCTTTTGATAAGGTACTTGTTAATGATTTTTTGCCTAAAACTTTTAGAGAAGCAGAAGATATAGTTGAAACATTCCTTTTTATTAATGAAGAAGAATAACATAATGAAAATACTTATAACAGGAGGGACAGGTTACATAGGAAGCCATACAATTGTCGACTTGATTAATAATGGATTTGAAGTTATTTCAGCTGATAGCTTTCTCAATTCAGACGGTTCTGCATTACAAGGAATTGAGAAAATAACCGGTAGAAAGATAAAAAACTACAAAGTAGATTTGACAAATAAAGAGGATACAGAAATTATATTTAAAGAGAATCCCGATATTGCGGGAGTTATACATTTTGCTGCACTAAAAGCTGTTGGAGAATCTGTAGAAAAACCAATATTGTATTTTGACAACAACATCAATAGCCTACTGAATATCCTTGATAATATTGTGAAATACGGAGTGAAATATTTTGTTTTTTCATCTTCATGTACCGTCTATGGTAGTCCTGACAAACTACCCGTTGACGAACATACTCCTATTCAGGAGGCAGAGTCTCCTTATGGCAGGACCAAGCAAGTCTCCGAAATGATAGCAAAGGATGTGCTTAGTAATACTAACGTAAAAGCAATAATGCTAAGGTATTTTAATCCTGCCGGTGCTCATGAATCAGGCAAAATGGGTGAGAGTCCTGCACTCCCTCCTTTAAATTTGGTGCCTATTATTACAGAAACCGCTATCGGCAAGAGAGATTCAATGATGGTATTTGGTGATGATTATAACACTAGAGACGGTAGTGCCATCAGAGACTATATTCATGTTATGGATTTAGCTGATGCACACACAAAATCATTACAATATCTTATCGATAATCCTAAAGCCTTGGATTATGATTTCTTCAATTTAGGAATTGGGCAGGGAGTAACAGTCCTAGAAGCAATAAATGCATTTGAAGAAGTAACCGGAGAAAAATTAAATTACTCTATAGCTCCAAGGAGACCAGGCGACATACCGGCAATCTATGCTGATTATACAAAGGCAAAAACACTATTAAAATGGAATCCCAAACGCAACATAGAAGACATAATGAAATCCGCATGGGAGTGGGAAAAAGTGCGAAGTAATTGATTATAAAAAGTTTATTTTTTACTCTTTCTACTTCAAATAATATTGCAAAAGCCTTGGCTTCCAAAAAATAGGAATAAAATTGAATTTAGTGTTTATTATGATGGAGGTTAAAATAAATCTACTTACCTTTGTGCTTTATAATTAAAATAATACAAATGAAAATTGAAAAAAATAAAGTTGTCTCCTTAAGTTACGAATTGAGAACAGATGGCTTTGATAGTAAACTTACTGAAAAAACAAATGAAAATCAACCTTTAGAGTTCATTTATGGAATGGGTATGATGATACCAAAATTTGAAGAAAATCTTGAAGGACTAAAGAAAGGTGATACTTTCAAATTCAAAATTGATGCTGCAGAGGGATATGGTCTATCAAACCCTGAAAATATAATCAACCTGCCAAAATCTACTTTTGAAGTAAATGGAAAAATCGAAGAGGGCATGCTCAATGTAGGTAATGTATTGACTATGCAAGACCAACAAGGTCGTCACTTAAACGCAAAGGTAAAAGAAGTTAAGGAAGATTCTGTTTTAATGGATTTTAACCACCCAATGGCTGATAAAGATTTATATTTCAAAGGAGAAATTTTAAAACTTAGAGATGCAACTTCTGAAGAATTAGATCATGGTCATGTACATAGCGGAGGACACCATCATCACTAATCAATAAAATGACTTTTTGGCTTGACAACAAATATTGTCCTATCAAACTCTCGCTCTCTAAACTCTTCAACTATTTCAAACTTAATAGTGTCTAGTTCGTAATGGGATGTATCAAATAGAAAATACTCTTGAGGGATAAAATCACTAAACTTTCTAGTTGTGATTTTGTCCCTTTCTCTTGCTATATAATATGAGGCGGTATAATCTATTTTTGACTTTTTATAGATATATAGCTCTTCACTTTTATATCTCTTGCCTATTGAAATAGCCTGTTTATCAAATCCGGGACTTTCTCTTCTCCTTCCGGTCAAGACAAACCAATCATAGCCTACTCTTACTACCAAGACCAATAATACAATAACTATCAACTTATTTCTTTTTCGTAAATAATAGACAACACCTAAAGTCAATATTGATACATTTAGAAAAATCGTCTTCAAGAGATAATTTTCATTCAACCATACTCTTTCTTCAAAATATGGTAAAAAGCTAAATACAAATATCCCCAAAAACAATAATAAAAACAAAGCATTTAGAATCCTAACCAAGATTGTCCTTTCACTAAAATGAATATCGTACATATAAATATAAACAGTAAAAATCATTGGTGCAAGCATTAAGATATACCTAGGATATACCTCAACAGAAACCCAATATACACTTATGTTTACTATAAACATAATAGCATTAAATACCACAAATTCATTATTTAAAATAGCTCTAATGCTCCTCTTGCTAAATACCATTATAATCATCAAAGACCAAGGCAAAAAATGGTATATATTATCAAAAGGATAGGTAAAAATATGCTTTACTGTTTGCCACAAATCAATCGTTTTGTGCATAGCTGTTCTTCTAATAGATTGATCCAAAAGAGGACTGAAAGTCCTTTCGATACTATTGTATTGGCTATATGCCAGATAATATCCGCCGACTATTAAAACAAACAGCCCTAATCCAACAAAATTAGCTAATGAAAATAACCTTTTGAATTCTTTTTTCCAGATAAAAAAACTAACTAGACTCAATCCCTGAAATGCAATCGATGTATAGCCTTTCATCATAAAGCCAATAGACATAAGAACATAACTTACTATAAACAAATGCCAATATTTTTTCTGTTTATAAAATATAAATATAGACATAATCTCAACATAAGTTACCCATGAATAAGAGATATCAATATATGCCAACATTGAATCCCAAAAAATAATTCGCCCACAAGTTATAAATACCAATGCTATTAAAATAGATTGATGTTTATTCAAATACCGCTTATTCACCAGGAAAACAGTAATCGTAAAAGCTAAAAGATTGATGACTGTAACAAATCTTGCAGTCCAAGGACTTACGTCATTGAATAAATTGTAAAATACAAGAATTATCCAATTGTACAATGGGGGCTTATAATAATAATAAGTCCCATTCAATGTCGGAACAATCAGATTGCCTGAAAACTTCATCTCAAGTGCAACCAATGCACGAATAGATTCATCCTCCAAAAAAGTCAACAGTCCCAAATTGATGAACATTGCTGGAATTATCAATCCAAATGCTAAGAAGTAAAAATACTTCACGGGGATGTTATTTATTCTATTTCTTAAAGACATAATGTTATTAACTCTTAAGATATAACACCTTAGAACAATTATCTTCCAATAGTATCTTTTTAGACTCTCTTAAGATATCTTCAGGATTAACTTTATCATACAGCTCCTCTTGCTTATTGATAAGATCTGCATCTCCGAGCAATTCGTATTGGGCTAGATTAATCGCCTTATTCAGAATTCCTATTTCTGAAAAAGCCATTTGGTTTTCTATCTTATTTATTTGTTTTCTAAGCTCATGTTTTTTCACCTGTTTGTTTTTCATCAAGCTCAGCTCTTTCTGAATACTCTCAATAGCAAAATCACTATCAGTTTTATCTGCAAAATTACCCCCTACTATCAATAGTCCCGGATCTATATTTCCTGTGACATAAGCGTACAAATCCGTAAACACCTCTTTATCTTTGACCAAATTGTGATAGAGCCTCGAGGATCTACCCCTACCCAAAACATCTGAAATCAAGTCCTGTGCATAATAATTATTGTCATTTCTACCACTCATATGGAACGCCATAAATATAGCATTTGAGGGTACATTTTCGTTAATTATCTTAGTTTTCGATGATTTTTGCTTCGGCTCCTGCTGAAAATAAAATTCGGATTGTCCTGTTTTTGAAATACGACCAAACCACTTTTCTGCCAATCTAATCACATTCTCCTTTTCAAAATTTCCACTTATTGAAAGTACAGCATTTCCAGGATGATAATAATTATTGTAATATCGAAAAATATCATCTATGGTAAAATTTTCAATATGTTCGATTTTTTTTCCAATAGTAGGCCATTTATATGGGTGTTTACTATAACTTAGTCCTGACAAGTGATGCCACATATCACCATAAGGTACATTTATAGATGTCTCTTTAAACTCCTCTATCACTACCCTTTTTTCATTTTCAAACTTTTCGTTACTTAAAACCAAATTAACCATTCTATCTGATTCCAACCAAAAGGCCGTCTCAATATTCTGCGCAGGCAGAGTAATATAAAAATCAGTAATATCAGCATTAGTAAACGCGTTATTCTCACCTCCTACTATCTGTGTTTGAGAATCAAAATCAGGAACTGATTCTGTTCCGGAAAACATCAAATGTTCAAATAAATGTGCTAATCCTGTCTTAGTTTCCTCTTCATTTTTGGACCCTACATTATACAATATATTAAAAGCTACAAGAGGTGTAGTTTTATCAATATTCATTAAAATCACAAGCCCATTATCAAGTATATGTCTTTCAAATTGTATCATAACAATATTTAAGGGCACAAATATCCGATATTTAATGATATAATTCTTGCTGTATCGGTATATTTTTTTTATATAAAGTAATATTACAATTTTTTTACCCTTAAATAGAATAATCCTAAATAATAAAGCGTATAAATAATAGTATACTTTAACTCTAAGTTAATTTTTTCATTTAAAATGCTTAAATTTGCTTAAACTTTAATACATATTCTAAAATTCATCATTTAAATTTTTTAAAATAAAATATTATGGATAAATTAAAACTGATTTTTAAAGAAAAAGCCACCACCCTTGGCCAAGAAATAAAAGAACTAATCAAGGCAAATGGTGACAAAGTTGTCGATCAAGTGACGATAAGACAACTATACGGTGGAATGAGAGGTCTTAAAGCCATGACTTATGAGACATCTGCTCTAGATCCAATAGAAGGAATTAGATTTAGAGGATTTTCAATTCCTGAACTTAGAGAGAAACTACCTACTGCAAATGGAGGTAATGAACCTTTGCCCGAGGGATTATTTTGGTTGCTTCTTACAGGCGAATTACCCGAACACGAAGATGTTTCATGGTTGACAAAACAATGGCAAAAAAGAGCTAATCTGCCTCAGCATACTAAAGATGTGATCGATGCAATGCCTAAAGACTCTCACCCAATGACTATGTTCAGTATGGGTATTCTTTCACTTGGTAATGATGGAGAATTCAAGAAAAAGTACGCTGAAGGAATGTCAAAATATGACTATTGGGAACCTACATACGAGGACACAATGAATCTAGTCGCTACACTACCCCATTTGGCTGCTTACATATACAACCGCAAATATAATGACGGGAAGCAAATAGAGCCGGATCCATCATTAGATTGGGGTGCAAACTTTGCTCATATGCTGGGAAATGATTCGGAAGGCTTTAAAGAATTGATGAGAATTTATCTAACTATTCACTCTGATCACGAAGGTGGAAATGCTTCAGCTCATACTACACACCTTGTAAATTCAACACTAAGTGATGCTTATTTCTCTCTATCAGCAGGCATTAATGCTCTAGCCGGCCCATTACATGGATTGGCTAATCAAGAAGTGATAAAATGGGTATTTGAGATGATTGAACAACTAGGAACAGATGAACCTACTGATGAAGATATTAAGAAATATATTCAAGATACACTAAATTCAGGTAGAGTTATTCCGGGTTATGGTCATGCAGTATTGAGAAGACCTGACCCTAGATTTGTAGCACAAAAAAGATTTGCTGAAAGAAATATTAAAGATTCTAAATTAGTAAATATCATTTGGCAACTTTACGAGCAAGTACCACCAATACTACAAAGTTTAGGAAAAGTAAAAAATCCTTGGCCAAATGTCGATGCTCATTCAGGTGCGCTATTAGTACATTATGGATTTAATGAGTACGAGTATTATACAGTATTATTTGGAGTATCTAGAGCATTAGGTGTATTAGCAGCTTCAATTTGGTCTAGAGCCCTAGGACTCGCATTGGAAAGACCAAAGTCAGTAACTTCAGATTGGGTAAAAGAATTTATTAAATTTCATTGATTTCAAAAATTAAGCACTTTATTGACAGACACTAAATACATTTATAAGAGAGGTTGTTTTTCACAAATAACCTCTCTTTATTTAAAAATACTATTTACAACTTTCTTATATGTCTTACGACAGCATAAGACGATAGGATTCAACACTTCACATTTTTCGATTACTTTTTACGGAAATGAGAAGTAATTTCCTCACACGTATTCAGACCATAGTTGATTTTTGCATACTCTATCATTCATTTGTCAAAATTATTGCAATAATAGCTCCTTCACTTCCTCTCTTTTCATCAAATTCTTTTTTCCAATATCTAGAACATGGCTATTACTTTTGGATTTTATTCCATCTAACTCCTCTATCAATCTATCTACTGAAGTAGAATAACTAGGACATGTCATCCCTTTAATAGTTAATTCAATTTTTTCATAACAACTACAAAGAACCTACTACATTGTCGCAAATAAATTTACGACACCATTTAAAGACTGCCACCTCTTTAAAGAGTGTTTCAACTTTAAAGACGTAAGTTAGGACTTGAAAGCACGCGATAGAGTGACTTCAAAACCGACTTTAAAAACCACAACTTTATCGCAAATAAATTTACATCACTATTTATATGAATTATACATCATATTTTTTCTCGTCCTTATCGTTCAGGCAAATGCCTTCTATTAAATATTACTAATGAAGGTCAATATGGCAATAAGAAAGTATTTGAAGAGTTGTGTATATATGACAAAAACAATATTTATAGATTTACTTTAAATATTCCTAAAAAAAATGGCTGGATTCAGAAATATATTTATCAAAAGTACATTCTTAATTTCTAAATTTATTTCGCCTATCTTTTTACAAAAGATTTCAAAACAAGCCCTTATATTTCCTTTTTATCATAGCATTTCAAACGAGACATTACCACATATAAGCCATCTATACAAAATAAAAAATTCAAAACAATTTGAAAAAGATCTTGAATTCCTATTAAAATACTACCAACCTATTAGTTATTACCAATTTGATTTTCATTTAAAAAATAAAAAACCACTAAATAAACCTTCTTTCTTATTGTCATTTGACGATGGATTAAGCGAATTTTATCATATAATTGCTCCTATTTTATTAAAAAAAGGAATACCCGCAATCTGTTTTCTGAACGATGCTTTCATTGATAATAAAGACCTTTTCTATCGCTACAAAACCAGTTTATTAATTGGAGAATACATCAAAACCCCTTCTATTTTCAAAAGCGATGAATATAAAACTAGTAATTTTATAAAGTATTTACAACAACTTAAATACAAAGATAAACATCTATTGGATAAGATCGCTTCCGATATTGGTTTTGACTTCACCACTTATCTCAATAAACAAAAACCATATTTGACAGGAGATCAAATAAATTCACTTATTGAAGATGGTTTTTATTTCGGGTCACATAGCTTCGATCATCCTGAGTATCAACATTTAGATATAAATCAACAACTCAAGCAAACAATAAACAGTATTGATAATATCTGTACACGATTTAATTTAAATTATCGTATCTTTTCATTTCCATTTACTGATTACAATGTTTCAAAACAATTTTTTGATAGGATCACTTTAGATGGGAATATCCAATACACCTTTGGTACAGCTGGTCAAAAAAAAGATTCAGCAACCAATAACTATCAACGAATACCTTTAGAAATGTCAAAATTAACTGCTAGAGAAATAATAAATTCCGAATTATTGTATTATATTACAAAAGAAATAATCGGTAATAATACAATAAAAAGGGAATGATAAATATAGAGACATTAAACAAAAGCCAACTGAAAAACTATATTAATTCTACTGAATTTGGCAGAGATAAATTCATACCTATTTCTATTCACCGGGCTATTTCTCATATAAATAATCCTCGTGCTTCAGAGAAAGACATCTTATTACTTCTAGCATACGAAAACTCAAAACTAGTGGGTTATTTAGGTGTTTTACCCGATTACATTTTTTTCAACAACAAATATCAAAAAATAGGGTGGCTGAGTTGCATATATATAGATGCAAATCAACGCGGCAAAAAAATTGCTCAAAAGCTCGTAGTAAAGAGTCTTGAAGTTTGGGATAATAATATATTACTTACTGAATTTACAGCTCCTGCAAAAAGATTGTATGATAAAATTGGTGAATTCTTAGAAATCCCATCACTAAAAGGAATAAGATTATATATGCGATCTGATTTACAAAGCATCTTACCTCCTAAGCATACTCTTTTTGCAAAAACAAAACCATTACTAAAACTATTTGACAACTTCTTCAATCTGATTTTTGATATACGATATCTTTTTTACAATAAACGAATTGGAGAATTAAAACTTGAATATATTGATAAAATTGATCCGGAGACAGAAGAATTTATCAAGGAAAAACAGACTAGTGAATTATTCAAAAGAAGTAAAAGTGAACTGAATTGGTTGCTTTCATATCCATGGGTTATCACAAAAAAGGACGATAAGTGCCTAAGTGAAAAATATCACTTTTCTTCAATTGACAAATCTTTTGAATTTATATCTGTGAAAATAAAAAACATGGAAGGTAAATTAACTGCATTTATCATATTTGCTAAAAGGAATGATAATCTTAAAATGCCTTATTGTTACTATGAAAACATAGAAGATGTCGTTTCGACTATAAATATTCATCTTGTAAAATGGAAAATAAAAACAGCAAGTCTTTATAATGATGCCATCTCTATAAAAATTAAAAATTCAATTTCACCTGCTTTATTCAAAAAACAAATATCAAGAAACTATCTTATTTCAAAAAAGTTTAAAGACAAAATAATCAATAGTGAACCTATTATTCAAGATGGTGACGGAGATGCTGCTTTCACATAGTGTTTGTTTGGCTTTACAAATAGGCACTTCAATACTGAATATATCTCATAATCTCTCTATTATAACCAATATCACGATATAGTTCATCTTGGCATCAAAAATATCAACCGCAAAATAAGCTTATGACTTTAATGACAATTGTATTCTTTTCCTGTCCAAA
>JALSPK010000094.1 GCA_026986005.1 Saprospiraceae bacterium | reverse complement strand
AGTGAAAGTTGCGGTTTTACTATCAGAGTAAAGAGCATCGCAAAATACAGAGAAAAAGTATACTACTTCCTTATGGTCTTGGTGAGCAGTATGCTAAAAAGCATGGAAATACAAAGAGTTTAGAAGGAAATAAAAAGAGCCTACAATTATTTATAATCGATGATAGCGATTATTTATAATAAAAGCAGACTCTGTCTCAATAAGTAGAGGTTGCAAAGGTAGGTTTTTTATTAAAATGGAAAAATATTTTTTAATTTAAAACCGGTAAAATGAAAAAAACAAAAAAGATTTTAATGTCATTATTAGTGATATTGACATTAAGTGCACTAAGTGTTCAGGCACAATCGACAATGTGTGGATTTGAAAAAGTCCATAAAAGACAATTGGAATTGCAATCGGAATATTCCGAAAATATACAAAGAAATGAGGATATTATAACAGACAGTAAAAGAAAGAGATCTCATGAAATTCACTATCGAGATGAGGAAGATGTAATATCAATACCTACGGTGGTACATATTATTTATACGGATAGTGTTGAGACCAATATACCTGATGAGCAAGTTTACTCTGCAATTGAAGCATTGAATGATGATTTCAGGAAAAGGAACGGAGGCAATGGAGTAGATACCGAAATAGAATTTTGTTTGGCAAACTATGATCCTGATGGTAATCCAACAGATGGGATTAATAGAGTGCATTGTACGGGAAATTGTGCTATGGGCTATGATACTATCGGTATATCACCTGATTTGAACGAAGTATTGGTGAAGGATTTAAGCAGGTGGCCTGTAGAAGATTATTACAATATATGGGTAGTCCATAAGATAGGCTCACCGATTGAGGGATCGAAGGGGTATGCATATTTACCCGGTGTTTCAGACGATTTGGATGGAGCGGTAGTATTGTTTAGTGCATTTGGCAAGTGGGGCGAATTTGTTGGAGACACGGTATTGGAGCAAGATACCAAATGGAATAAGACATTAACACATATTACAGGACATTATTTAGATCTTTATGATACTTATGAAGGTGATATGGGCGGGACGCAATGCCCTGATAATAATAACTGTGAACTGGACGGTGATAAATGTTGTGATACCCCTCCGCATATCAGATCCAATGGAGATTGCAATGTAAACGGAACAAATCCATGCGCCAATGATTCGTCAAATGTATATTTTGTACATAATTATATGGATGCGTCATCGGAAGAGTGCAAAAATGAATTTACGATAGATCAAAGTTTGAGGATGTGGGATGTGTTGAATTATGGATTGAGAAAGACATTGCTTTTATCGGAAGGATGTAATTTCATATCACAAAGTTGTTGGAATACAAATCCTGATTTTGAAGAATTTGATGGTATACCGGCACCTCCTAATACTCCGGAATCCGAATCATTTGATGTTATCACAGGCTGGAATGAAGGAGGCTATTCAACACCGTGGTATTGTAATACTATCAATAACACATATGTAGGTATATTAGTAGATGACCAAGATGTGTTTTGGAGTGACAATGAAACTTTTGTATCAGATGAGCCATTTCAATTGCAAAATGGAAAAACTTATGAAATAAGTTTTGATTATTCAGTACAAAAACACAAGGATGGTCTAAATGATTTTAATCCTATAGAACGGATTCTATTTGCTTTTGGAACAGGTGCGGGAGGAATTGGTAGCGGATCTGCTGGTATTGTTTGGAATTCTAATAGCGATTACAATCTTCAATATGATTATCCTTCTTCTACCGGATTAATGCCTATTACAACTGACTATTTCTGCTATGAAGGGTCAGTTTATGATGACCCTACTAATCCTTATATGATTGATATGGATTGGCATAGAGATAATAAAATTCTATTGACGGTAAACGGGTGGGGAGGCAATTATTATTTGAATGTAATAGCGACAAATAATTATGAAAATAGAAATAATGCTGTTTATCTTGATAATATATGCATAAATGAAAATCCGATTTTTTGCAATGGAACACCTGTGATAGATTACAATATCAATGGATGTGATGTTAATTTCTTTGGATCAAGTACGGCACAAGAAACAAGTCTGACAAAGTACTATTGGGATTTTGGAGATGGTTCTTCAATTGGTACAGAACAAAATCCGACACATGAGTATCTTTGGGATGGAGAATATGAAGTATGTCTCACTATGGATTGTGGCTCTGAGGTTTTGGAGACTTGCACATCAATCACTATCACATCAAGTAATTGTGGAGGATGTACAACTATTTCTAAAAATATTGAGTCATATAAATGTAGCACTACTGATGATTATAAGGCAATGTTTACTTTAGATAATATTCCTTCCGGATATAAACCATGTAATGATGAAGGACAGACATTGTGGTCGGATGATGCAGATATTTCTGTAAATTCATTCTTTGTAGATAAAATTAATAATACTATTGATTTCAGTATTACAATTAAGCCGGATGATCCGACTTTTTCAGGTAATATTTCTACTAATATAATGTTGTGTTCTGAAACAGGAGATCCAATATGCTATGAAATTTTAAGTTCAATTAGTGGTAGTGAGTGTGATAATTGTGAAACTAATGAAATAGTATCAACAGCTACTTGCAATAATACAGAAAGAGATAATCAAGGGAATCACGTATTTGAATATACTGGAGAATTAACAATTACTCCTCCTCCCGGAGCAGTATTGTGTGGTAGTTATTTAGATGAAGCAGGGTTCTCTTGGTTGAATTATATGAATACATTGACCTATACTATTAGAACAACAAATGGTAATCCATTTAGTGCATCCGGTTTGATTGTATATTGTCAAGATGATGGAAATGGTGGATATATAAGAACATGTTATAAAATTAGAATTGATGTGCCAAATGTATGTCCTAGATTGAAAAATCCGAAAGGAGCGAAAAAAATGCTGTTAAATGAAAAAGATTTGGTCAAATCAGAAAAAAACAGTATATTTATCACACCAAATCCGGTGAATAATATATTGTATGTTAATCATCAGGATTATGTAGATAAGCCTATGAATATGGAGATAATTGA
>JALSPK010000093.1 GCA_026986005.1 Saprospiraceae bacterium | reverse complement strand
AATTTTAAGTGATTTTGGAGCGTGAAAAAAAGAATACAGCCTTGATTTTTTTTGTTTCTTTTTTGTATCAAGACAAAAAACGAAAGAAACGTGAAAATTTCGGCAAAACTCAATTTTACTTTTTTGCTAATGAGCATAAAGTTTTTGATTTGGCTACCAAAGCGGGATTTAATATCGCTACAAAAGTCAAATTTAAGAGCAAATCGGTTAAAAAATGATGTTTTTCTTGAGGTAAAAGACGTGCAGATAGGAGTAAAATGTGTTTAGCAACCGGAAAGGATGGATAAAATAACGAATAAATAATATTTAAAATGGCCGAGATATAACAAGCGATATGACAATCATAGCCGACTTCGTCAGGCTACGATGCATATCGCCGACCGTTATCCTCAACGCAGAAAATATGAAAATAAAGCTTCAAATATTCATTTTATTATCAATGATATCCTGCACGTCAATAGGGAATCAAAATGTCTATGAAATACAGAATTTCCTTCAAACAATCCCACAAGAAACCCAAAAGGATTTTTTGGAATTTTATATTTCAAATAAGACAACATTCTGGAATGCCGTCTTAGGAAACAACGAATACAAAATTAAAGATCTTGAAAATGAATTGATAAACTACAAATTAGAAAGTGGTATTATTCAAACTATAATCAATTCAACCATTAAGTATTCGGCTGAATATAGGAAAGTGATAATGATTCGAGATAGTACATATACAGAAGGAGTAGAATGCTTGTCCAAAATTTTAAAAGATGATGTAGAAAAATTTGAAAAGGAAATTGAGATAATAGAAAATCAAGTAATTAGTAAACTATCTACATCTCAAACTAGAGAACTTTTGAAAAGACAGAAAAAGCAATTAACCATAATCACTAAAAGAAAAGAAAAGTTTTATGAAGCTGATAATATGACAAATGGAGAGATTGGTAAAAACATCACAACATACAATCAACTAAGTTTTGACTTAATCAAGAGAATTCACTGTGTTGAATATGATAGAGGATTCAAAAATGAATTCTATACATTCTCATCTTCAATATTTAAAAGCAACAAGGAATTAATAAAACTAGCTGAAAAATATGCGATTATTGAAAGCAAATTAGTGAATACTATAAGTCAACCTAACTGTAAAAAAAGAATTGGCATCATTAGATATTATGATGGATTGAATTCAGATCAAATCATTAAAGCACAAAGAGCTAACTTACTATTGAATACTGCAAACTACATAAAAAATGCAGAGGATAACAAGTGATTATGACATCAGCCTTGCTATCGCTGCGTCCTCATCTTATCTTTGATCGATAGCATATAATCGGAAGGAACACATTAGGAGAAAAAGTAATAGGAAGGGATTTTATTGGCTATTAAATTTAAAAAATTTAAAAAAATACATAATCTAACAAGAAGTGTAATCGGTATATACGACTATCGTCATGATACGTCGCATACTGCTGTATGGACATACTATTCATATTCAAGGAGATCATACCAAACTGATATTAAAATGAATTTCAGGTTATAAACTTTAGAGTTTCTTTTCGCTTTATTTTTCCGGAATCTGTTCTGATAAATTTTTTCAAGAAATATATTTTTTTTGGTATTTCAAATTTGTCCAAAACTTTAGTGAAATCTAAATTGAATTTTTCGGGTTTTCCTTCGATAACTAGAGCTGGCACATTAGTTAAAAGAGGATCTTGTATACCAAAGATATAAAAATCATTTTTAATGCTCTTTTTTAATTTAGCTTCTATTTGTTCAGGAACTAGTTTAATTCCACCAGAATTTATCACATTATCAAATCTTCCCAACCACTTAAATTTATTGTTGCTAATAATTTCAACCAAATCATTTGATGCAAGTTTATTGACATGAAGTTTGTCACTTGTTATAGTCAAGCATTTTCTTTTGTCTATGCCTATTTTAATATCAGGTAAAACTGAAAAATACTCACTTTTTTTATTTCCATTTATCGATTTTATTGCGATATGGCTCACCGTTTCAGTCATACCGTAAGTTTCGTATATTTTTGTTTTTAATATACTGATATTATCAAGAATATAACTATTAACGGGAGCTCCTCCTATTATTAGTTTATCTATATTGTTTATAGTAGATTTGTTGGTTGTCAATATGCCTTGAAGTTGCATCGGAGTCATTGCTGCAAAGTCAATTTTGCGGTTTAACTCTGGGGTTGAACTTGGTCTTTGCCAGAATAGGTTTAGCCCCAATACAAAAGTTCTTACAATCATCATTTTTCCGGCGATATAGCTACCAGGAAGACATAGCAATGCTTTGTCTTTTGGGTTTAACTTTAGGTATTTTCCAGTATTGAGAGCGCTAAAAACGAAAGCGTTCTTATGGATTTTTATGGTTTTGGGGTTGCCGGTTGAACCTGAAGTTTTAACCTTGATATAGTCTTTATCATTAATCCATTCTCTGATGAACAGGTAGTGATCTTTAAGCCATGGTGGCAGCGAATCAATATTTATTGTATTGGCTTTGCTTAATTGAAATACTTCATCATTTACCATAAATGAATGTATGTATTTCCTCCAAAACATCATTTTTTATTCGAAATTTAAGTCTTTCGTGTATATGCCTGTACTTAGTGTATCCAGAGTCTCATCAGATAAGAAAAACCCTTTCATCTCTGTAAAATTAATAGAAGTAAATACACCAAATCCGTTAGACATATTGGTGTATGTTGGAATTTGCTGAGATGAGGTGATTCCTAAATTAGAATTCAAAATATCTGTATAGTTTTTAAGTTCTTTTCCTACTGATCTGACTTTTATGTCAAAAGAAGAAAATTTTCTGATGATGTTATCTTCAACTTTCAAATTGTTTTTTAAGAAAATAAAAAAGTCTTTTCCTAGAAACTTATATTTAGTGGAAGTGATTCCGGTGGCGACTTTCCATTCCAATGACTTTTTAACCCATTCTGCATCTTCCGAATCATCTTTTTCTTTATAATTGATAATTAATATAAGATCGTAATATCCTGCTGATGGATCTTTGTCCCAATTAGTGTTACGTTTCAGGTCATATTCAAGTTTCACCGGTCTCGACAGTGCATTGCTTGATGGTATATATATGACAACATCTTTTAGTGTTCTTGTTTTTGCCATTGTAATCGTGTCACCATTTTCTTTAGTGACCAGTAAAGTATAATCTTCTGAAGGGTTAAGTTCAATATCCGAGGTATTAATTTTGTACAGATAGTTTGGGGTATTTGTAAAAATACCTGTATCCCTAATATGTCCATCAGTATTTCCATCAATTAAATTTAAGTCGTATTTTTTATCTGTTTTATTGCGGATTAAAGAAACCGTAATGTCTTTATAATATATAGAGTCAGCTATTTTTGCTACTTCAAATGCGGAAGAGTTCTGATCAATAAAAACTCTCTCTACTCTTATATATTGTGCGGTGTCGCTAGGGTTCAAAATCCCATAAGTGACGGGTATATCTTTCCAATCTTCATTAAGATTAAGAGTGTTGTCACAAGATGTTAATATCATTACAATAGCTAATAAAACTAAGATTTTTTTCATGCTAATAATCGTTTATAATAGGGAGAACGAATAAAAAAGTTTAATGTTCTTAATTTTGTCAATTTTATTAAAAATAAGATTTAATAAGACTGTGCTCAAGTTTGTGTTCCAGCTTGTTGAAAGTGTCTTTGAATAGTACGTCTGAATCCAGTAAGTCATTGATAGTTTTAATGGAATGCAATACAGTTGTATGATCCCTATTGCCAAATTGTTTGCCTATTTGTTTTAATGATAGATCTGTCATGGTTTTTGCAAAATACATTCCCAATTGTCTGGCAATGACTATATTTCTTTTTCTAGTCTTGCCGATGATATGCTCGATTGGAATCCCAAAGAAATCACTAATGATTTTTTGAATATTTCCAATACTTAATTCTTTATCCAGATTGTGTGAAAAAGTATCTACGACTTCGTTAGTCAATTTCATATCAATAACACGGTTATTCAATGTAGAATGAGCAGAAAGTGATACCAAAACGCCTTCTAGATCTCTTATGCTACCTTTGACATTGTAGCCTATGAAATTTAGTACATCGGGCGTTAATTTTAACTGATCTCTTTGAGCCTTTGATTCCAATATCTTTATCCTTGTTTCGAGATTGGGTTTTTGCAACTCTGTGACAAGCCCCCATTTGAATCTGGAAATCAATCGTTCTTGAATTCCTTTTAGATCTTTAGGAGAGACGTCTGAAGTGATTACAACTTGTTTGTCTCTTTGGTGGAGGTAATTAAAAATATTAAAAAATATCTCTTGGGTTTTTGTTCTGCCTTCCAAAAATTGAATATCATCAATAATAAATATATCTACTAGCTGGAAACTATTGATAAAATCAAAGATGTTATTATCCCTTAAAGCTTGAATTATTTGGTTCGTGAATCTTTCTGTATTTGTATATATAATACGTGCTTTGGGATTTGCTTTGATGATTTCATTGCCCAAAGCGTTAATCATATGTGTTTTTCCCAAGCCGACTCCTCCGTGAATGATTAATGGATTGAATGAGCTTTTTCCGGGGTTTTTTGAAATTGAAATTGCTGCGTTTCTAGCAAGTTGATTACTTGGTCCTTCAACAAAACTCTCAAAAGTATAGTTAAGATTGAGGTCATTGTTAAATTCTTCTTCAAATAATTTAAGATAAGGATTTGATTTTAATTTCTTTTCAATTGTTTTTTGATAATTACCTTCAATGTCTTTGTGATCTTGTACTACGATTTGATATTGCAAGCCTGCTCCACTTCCCAATTGTTGGAAAAGAGCCTTCCCAAGCAAGTCAATGTATTTTTCTTCGAGCCATTCGTAAAAGAATTTATTAGGAACCTGAATAGTAAGTGTTTTGTCAGAAAGTTTAACGGATCTTATAGGTTTGAACCATGTATTGAAGTTGCGTTCATCTACATTTTTTTTAATATCGATAAGGCATTTTTGCCAAATTTGTGTGTGGTTCAAACTCATTCTCTGTTCTCTATTGATATTTTTGATAAAACAAAAGTTTTTTCGCGTATGTGATGCTTATAATTGACAGGATAAATCAAAAACAATTTTCACGATTGCAAATGTAATATTCTTTTTCATAAAATCACACCATTTTAACCTTTAAACTTATATAAATTATTATCTAATGCAAATATGGTTAAAATACAAAAAAATACAAAATAAAATAAACATATATATTTAATAATCTATATATTAGAGTCTTGATAATTCTCTTAAGTTTTTATTCGTTAAAGCTCGATTTTGCCCAAATAAAATCACTTTTTTTAGTAAAGTAAATATCCAATTGCCCTAAAAGAATTCCTGCCCACCCAGCCTGAGTAACTATTACGTTTTTATTGTTTTTGTTTAAAATATTATCAGCCTTCTTCATGAAAGTGTGAGTATGACCACCAATAATCAAATCAATATCTGAAGACTGTTTAGCTAGATGAATATCTGAAATTTTATCGCTTTTGTATTTGTATCCCAAATGAGATAAACAAATTATATAATCACATTTTTTTTCGTGTTTTAGGTATGTAGCCATATCATTTGATAGCTCAACAGGATTCAGATATTTAGTCTCTTTAAAAAGCTTTTTAGGAACCAGTCCGTCTAATTCTATATTCGCGCTCAAAACACCTATTTTTATTCCATCTATATTTATGATTTTATGCTTTTTTGTTCTTCCATCCAATATGGTATTTGAAAAATCATAGTTAGTTGTTATGAAATCAAACTCTGCATATTTTTGAGCTTTTTTGAATCCATCCATTCCACCATCAAAATCATGGTTTCCAATTGTAGCAGCATCGTACCCCATTTTTGACATTAATTTGAATTCGATCTCTCCTCCAAAATAATTGAAATAAGGAGTGCCTTGAAAAATATCACCGGCATCAAAAAGTAATACGTTTTTTTCTCTATTTCTTATTTCTTGTATCAATGCAGCTCTTCTGGCTGCTCCTCCTTTATTACTATTTCTGCTTTTGTCAATTGGGAAAGGTTCGATTCTGCTATGCCAATCATTGGTATGGAGTATTGTAAGTTTTTTTTGTATTGCGTTGGAAGTGCTTCCGATGCCGTAAGCTTGAGTACTGACTGCTATTGCGCCCATACCTAGCGTTTTGATAAATTCTTTTCTCTTCATTTTGTTTATTTGAATAAAGATTATTAGTCAAAATTAAATTATAATGTATTTTGGTAAAATATGACATCAAAGGTAATAATTAAACTAAAAGTCTACTAAAATAATGGTATAAAATATCTTAAAAAGCAAAATTTGAATAAAATGTAATCTAAAAACTACGATGATTTTATGATTAATTCTTATAATATGTTATTTTTGATTTTTAAATTGAAAAGGTAACTACTCAGGCAAAGTGCTTTTATGATAAAAAACAGGAGTTTTTACTGCAAATGAAGCATATTTTTTGAGTAATAGCAGCGCTATTGTGAAAAAAATTGCTGATATTTGATGTAAAAAGAACATTTTTTAGCCAAAATGATTTTACCTGAGTAGTTACTTAAAAAGTAATATATAAATTGATGATAATATCTTCAAAAATACTGCAGGATGCTGTTGATGGAATCTCTAATTTGCCGGGAATTGGGAAGAAGACTGCGCTAAGGATAGCGCTACATCTTTTAAATGGTAATATGGAAATCGGGAAAAATTTGGCTGTAAATCTTACCGCGTTGGAAAATATAAAATTTTGTAAAAAATGTCACAATATATCCGATGAAGATTACTGTGATATTTGTACATCAAAAGTGAGAGATAAAAACACAATCTGTGTTGTTGAGAATATTAGAGATATTATAGCAATAGAAAATACGCAACAATTCAATGGTGTATATCACGTGTTGGGTGGGCTAATATCTCCACTCGAAGGAGTGTCACCAGATGATATTAATATCCAAAGTTTAGTTGAAAGAATCGAAGATAATACCGATTTGAAAGAGTTGATAATGGCAATTAGCCCGACAATAGAAGGGGAAACTACAATATTTTATATATCTAATTTATTACCTGAAGAGACGAAGATATCGATGATTTCACGTGGTGTTTCTTTTGGAGGTGAACTTGAATATGCTGATGAATTGACATTAGGTAGATCAATATTGACAAGAATTCCATATGGGAATGCAACTGCAAAATAGTTAATGATGATAGATATTTCTGTCATAGTAGTCAATTATAATGTTCGGTATTTTATCGAACAATGCCTTATTTCTGTATTTAAAGCGAAGCAAGATCTGAATATTGAAGTTATAGTTGTTGATAATAATTCTGTTGATAATTCTGTAGCTGCAATCAAGAAAAAATTTCCTGATGTCTATTTGATAGCAAATAAAGAAAATGTGGGTTTTGCCAAAGCCAATAATCAAGCTATAAAAATAGCAAAGGGGAAGTACTTTCTATTGCTCAATCCGGATACCCTTATAGAGGAAGATACACTGACAAAAATTTATAATTTTATGGAAAGGCATCCTAAAGCGGGGGCTTTAGGGGTAAAGATGATAGATGGAGAAGGAAAATTTTTACCTGAATCAAAAAGAAGTTTGCCTACTATTTCTTCATCGCTATTTAGGTTTTCAGGACTGTCAAAATTGTTTCCTGGGTCAAAGTTATTCAATAGGTATAATCTTGGGCATCTTGATGAAAACAAAGTTCATGAGATTGAGGTGTTAAGTGGTGCATTTATGTTTATAAGGACAAAAATTTTACCTGACATAGGGTATCTTGACGAAGACTTTTTTATGTATGGAGAGGATATTGACTACTCGTATAGAATACAGAAAGCAGGATATAAAATTTATTATTATCCTAATACTACAATAGTTCATTTTAAAGGAGAGAGTACCAAGAAAAGTTCTATTAAATACCACAATATATTTTATAAAGCGATGGCTATTTTTGCTAGAAAGCACTATGGAGGCAAAAGGATTAATCCGCTTTTATGGATAATAAATTTTGCAGTATTTGGATTAGCATTGTCTAGTTATTTGAATAAGGTTTTAAAAAGATATTTTCTTCCGATTTTGGATGGGGTAAGTTTTATTTCAATATTTATTTTAATTCAAAATTTTTGGGCAAAATATCACTTTGATAATCCTGATTATTATGATTTGAACAATACGGGATATCTTTTTGTGATATTTTCTGTAATATGGATTGCTAGCATTGCTCTTAGTCAGGGCTATAAGAAAAACGTAATGCTCAATTCAATAAAAGGACTTGCTTTAGGTACACTGATTATTTTAGTTTTTTATTCTTTACTGCCTGAAGTTTATCGTTTTTCTAGAGCAATTATCCTTTTGAGTTCTCTTTTTAGTATGGTAGTGCTGGTTTTCTTGAGATTACTGTTGCGTGCTCTTTTTCCGCGAGTATTTGCGGTTTCAGAAAATCAGAGGAAGACTATTATTGTAGGTAATATTAATGATGTGGATAGGGTGAAAAGGATAATGGATATAAATGGTGTAAATTTTGAGTTTCAAGGAGCTATTTATCCCGATAATTTAACACAAGAATATGGAGATGATTTTATAGGGGGGATATCATCCATAGAGAGGGTCATTGAAAATATGAATATAGATGAAGTGATTTTTTGTTTGGGAGAAATAGGGATGTCGGATGTCGTAGAAAAGATGCGAGATATTGGACACAAGGTTAAAGTAAAAATAGTGCCGGTAGAAGAAACAACAATTATAGGTAGTTCAGGTAGGGATTCAAGAGGAGAGTTTTATAATATGGATTTATTATTTAAATTGGATAGGAAAAGCGTTAGATTTAGAAAATATCTTTTTGATTTTATTTTGGCAATCATTTTGTTACTTACATATCCTGTGCTATTTGTGTTTAATAAGAGAATTAAATTTAATCAACTGATAGATGTATTGTTATTGCGTAGAACATGGGTGTCTTACATTCTGAATGATGACAATCTTGGTCAATTACCCGAGATAAAAAAAGGTGTATTCAGTTTGTCCTTTCAAGATGATATATCAAATATTCCAAATAAAGATATTCATAGTATGAACTTGTTATATGCAAGAGACTATACTGTTTTGATTGATATGGACTATTTGTTCAAACACCTGTTTATGTGAAGTTATATTGAGCGGTTATGCTTTATTTCAAATCATAAAAAGATAAGGCTCAATAAAAATATTGCAGGAAGACAGGTTTAAACTATCGCTTTTTATTACCTTTGTGCTTTGATTTAAAAAAATAATGTTGAAATATTAAAAAATAGAGAAAATTATGGCTACAAATAGAACATTTACAATGATTAAACCTGATGCTGTGAAGAATGGACATATAGGAGCAATACTTAATATGATGAATGCTGCAGGATTTAAGATTATCGCGATGAAATATACTAAATTATCACCTGAAATGGCAGGAAAATTTTATGAAGTGCACAAAGAAAGACCTTTTTATGGAGAATTGGTTGAGTTTATGTCTTCAGGCCCTATCGTAGCTGCTATATTAGAAAAGGATAATGCTGTAGAAGATTTCAGAAAATTGATTGGAGCAACAAATCCGGCAGAAGCTGCAGAAGGAACAATTAGAGCTAAATATGCTACAAGCTTAGGTGAAAATGCAGTTCATGGAGCTGATTCAGATGAGAATGCAGCGATTGAAGGCAACTTTCATTTTGCAGGAACTGAGATGTTTGATTAGTATTTAGAAATCAAATATTTTAGTTTCCATTATCTTTTGACGAGGAAGAACACTCAGAATAATAGGTAATGCTGATGAAATGTGATATTGTATTTTTTTGATCATAGTTATATAGAGTGATGTGATATGAGGTAGTTAATTGTATTAATACATATAAAATATTTTATAATGAAACCTAAAGTTCTATGGAAGCCTACTCAAGATTTTATTGATAATTCGCATTTAAATAGGTTTATTAAATGGTTAAATGCTGAAAAGGAATTGGCTTTTGATGATTATCATGCATTATGGGAATGGTCTGTAGAAGAATATAGGGTTTTTTGGGGTTGTGTAGTAGAATATTTCAAGGTTGATTTGAAGGGGGATTACAAGGAAATAGCCTCTGAAGGAGACATGTTGGAGACAAAGTGGTTTGAAGGGGTGAAAGTAAATTATTCACAACATATATTCAAAAATAAATCAGATAAATACCCTGCAATTATCTTTGGTAATGAAACCGGAGAATATCTTGAATTGAGTTGGAAAGAGCTATATCGTAAGGTAGCGAGTTTTGCAAAATATCTAAAGTCTCAAGGAGTTGTGAAAGGAGATACAGTAAGTGCTTTTATGCCTAATGTGCCTGAAGCAACAATAGCTTTTTTGGCTGTAAATAGTTTGGGAGCGATTTGGTCTAGTACTTCCCCGGATTTTGGAGTGGATAGTGTTGTTGACAGGTTTGCTCAAATAGAACCCAAGGTTTTTATCGCTGTTGATGGGTATACCTACAATGGTAAACCGTATAATAAAATAGAAGTTGTAAAAGAGATTTTAAGTCATTTACCTACAGTTAAAAAGTTGGTGTTGTTAAAGTATCTCAAAGATGATATCAATTTAGATTTGCTTGATAATTATATTGATTTTGATGAATGCACTATTGATATTGATGCCGATTTAACTTTTGAACAAGTTGATTTCAATGATCCTATTTGGGTTTTGTACTCTTCAGGAACTACAGGTTTGCCTAAAGCAATAACCCATTCAGTCGGTGGAGTGCTATTAGAACATTTTAAATATTTGGCATTTCACAATGACGTTCATTCAGGTGAAAGATTCTTTTGGTATTCTACAACAGGTTGGATGATGTGGAATTTTGTTCAGGCATCATTTTTGACTGGTGCGACAGTTGTTTTGTATGAAGGTAGCCCCGCTTTTCCCGATATAAATAAGTTGTGGGATTTTGCAGAAAAGGCTAAAATCAACCATTTCGGTACTAGTGCACCATTTATAGTAGCTTGTATGAAGTACGGGATCAAACCGAAAGAACATTATGATTTGTCGGGGATTCGTTCGATTAGTTCTACGGGAGCTCCATTGCCACCCGAAGGCTTTGATTGGATATATAAAAATGTAAAGGCAGATGTTTGGTTGGCTTCCATGTCCGGCGGGACAGATGTGTGTACTGCTTTTGTAGGAGGAAATCCTTTGTGGTCCGTAAGGGAAGGAGAGATTCAATGTAGGGCATTGGGTTCTGCAGTTTATGCTTTTGATGTTGATGGTAAAGTGGTTTGTGATGAGGTAGGGGAGATGGTGATAACGAAGCCAATGCCATCTATGCCGATTTATTTTTGGAATGATAAAGATAATACGAGATATAAAGATAGCTATTTTGGACATTATAAAGGGGTTTGGCGACATGGAGATTGGATAAAAATCAATAAAGACACAAACGGTTTGGTAATATTAGGTAGGTCGGATGCCACGCTGAATAGACATGGGGTGAGGATTGGTACAGCGGAGATATATAGGGCAATTGATATGATACCGGAGATTAAAGATAGCCTTATAGTTAATCTTGAGTTGAAGAAAGGGAAGCATTTTATGCCTCTGTTTGTACTGATGAAAGAGGGGAAGGTGTTGGATGAAGCTATAGGAAATAAGATTAAATCAACTTTGAAAAAAGAATATACTCCAAGGCATGTTCCTGATGAAATTATTGAAGTTAATGATTTGCCATATACTATTAGTGGAAAAAAAATGGAAGCACCTGTAAAGAAAATATTGCTTGGGTTTGATTTAAAGAAAGCTATTAATATTGACTCCATGAAGAATCCTGAGAGTATTGACTTTTTTGTGAAATTTGCTGAGAAGATTGGTGGGTGATGAGGGGGACGATTGTTGCGAAGGGACGATTGTTGCGATGGTACGAGGGGTGCGATGGTACGAGGGGTGCGAAGGGTGCGAAGGGACGATGGTACGAGGGGTGCGATGGGAC
>JALSPK010000092.1 GCA_026986005.1 Saprospiraceae bacterium | reverse complement strand
ATGATTGATGCAAGCCATAATGTAAAAGACCCATTGGAAGATATAATGCAATCTATAAATGCAATAGAAACAGCATACGCAAAAGCGCTGATAGTAGATCAAAAAGCACTAGAACAAGCTCAACTAAAAAATGATGTTGTGCTATGCCAAAACATATTACAAGATGCATTTAATACAAATGTAAGCTCTATTCTTGCACGAGCGAGATTATTGAATAATGCAGCACTAAATCCAATAGATGCATTTAGGAAATTAGGAATAAGGAAACAATTAATTAAAGAAAGGGGGCTAAACACTACAGCTACCGGATTATAGTACTGAAACCCTGAACAAATGTTAACAATAGTATTTGATATTGGTAAAACAAATAAAAAGTATTTTATCTTTGATGAAAATTTTAATCTGATAAATCATCATGAAAGCGTATTTCCGGAAACATGTGACGATGATGGTTACCCATGCGACAACATAGATTTAATCACTCAATGGCTAATCGACTCTTACAATTTTGTCGCTAGTAAATTCAAAATATCATTTATTAATTTTTCAACTTACGGAGCTTCATTTGTCCATCTTGACAAGAGTGGACTACCTGTCACACCATTATATAACTATCTAAAGCCATTGCCGAATCATGTAGCCGATCATTTTTTTTCATATTTCAAGGATAAAGAGAGTTTTTCTATTGAAACTTCATCTCCCTATCTGGGAATGCTAAATTCCGGAGTTCAACTATTTTGGTTAATGAATGATAAAAAGCCTACTTATTCAAAAATAAAAATATCATTGCATTTACCACAGTATTGCAGTTTTATTTTCACAAAACAATTTGTGAGTGAATATACGAGCATTGGATGTCATACAGGCTTATGGGCCTTTTCAAAAAGAAAATATCACACTTGGGTTAAAAAATATGGAATTCAACATAAATTATCACCAGTTGTAAATTCAAATCATTATTATACCATCAAAGGTATCAGAATTGGAGTAGGCATCCATGATAGTTCAGCTGCCCTACTACCCTACTTGTATGGATCAATAGAAAGATTCATATTAATATCAACCGGAACATGGTCTATCTGCTTAAATCCGTTTAATAAGGAAAAACTAACAAAACGCGAATTGGAAAACGATTGTCTGAGCTTCATGCAACCAAATGGGAATCCCGTAAAAGCTTCCCGTTTATTTTTAGGCCATGAACATGAGAAGCAATTAATAGAAATAAATAACTATTTTGATAAAAACTCCGGTTACTTCTTAAAAATAAAATTTGATGAGAAATTGTACTATACTTTACTGAGGGAAAATCTCAAAGCTTTTTATTTTGAAAGTTGGGAATCACATGACAAGAGAAACATTAAAATCAATCATTTCAAATCTTTTAAGGAAGCTTACCATCAATTGATTTTGGAGCTAGTTCACAGTCAAGTAAAGTCACTAAAACTAGTAATTGGTAAATCAGATAAAATAAATACTATCTTTATTGATGGAGGATTTTCAAAAAACGAATTGTTCTATAAGATGATTGCCATTAAACTACCTGATTACAGAATAAAAATCACAGAATTGGCAGGAGGTTCTGCATTAGGCGCTGCAATTATACTAAATAGGGAAAAATTCAATCCCGAAGTATTTAATAGAATACTTAAAGTTAAAGAAATTAATATTTGACAATTATGTATAGTGAGATAACAATACATAATCCGAACATTACCTTTGAAGAGCTTTCTATTCAGGTAAAAACAATATACAAACATGCAAAATACACGTCAAGGTCAGTACCAAAACCTTTCATCAAGGCTATCGAAGAAGAGTTGTTATACGCAAAAACCAATTTTGAAGCTAAATATGACTATTTTATCACACAAAATTTTGAGTTAGACCAATATTTATACATAAATAATGCTAAGTTTTTTATCGGTACGGAACTAACTTCTCTTTTACGATTCTCGGATAGAATGGCTTTATTCATCTGTACTGCCGGCGAAACAATTTCTATTAGAAACAGGGAATTGATAAGCACCGGCTTAATGCTCGAAGCTTATGCCAACGATATTATTGGAAATTTGATAGTAGAAAGAATTGCAGATTTTGTATTTGATATCATCAAGAAAGAACATAATAATGTAACTAATCGCTATAGTCCCGGCAATTGTGGTTGGGATAAGTTAAATCAAAAAGCTTTCTTTTCATTATTCCAAAACATCAATTCAGGAGTAAGCATAAATGATGCTCAAATGATGACACCTGTAAAATCACTTAATGGAATAATAGGAATCGGGGAAAAAGTCACATTCAGACATAATACATGCAAATATTGCAGTAGCTCAGGATGTTTGTACAGAAAACAAAAATAATATTTGCAATTTAAACTATTTCTATTTACCTTTGTTAGGTATATCAAATCTATTTCCTTGTCAATAACAATAACAGGGTGATGGATTGGTAGCCAACAAATTGCCATATAGTTATCAAATTATTGTAAAAAAAATATTTAACCATGAGAAATTTAAAAGTTATTATTCCTGTTTTGTTTTTGTTCATAATATTCTCCTGTACAAAAAAAGAAATAGAGATTAAAGATGGGCACCAAAAAGTGATTTTTAATCCGAAAATAACAGAGGAAATCATAAATGCTCAAAACACATTTGATATTTCAAATAGTATAATTGAAGAATCGTATGACAAAATTCTTAAAGGAACAATTGGATTTAGAGGTTTAGATTGTGCAGAAATATCAAAATCAAATTCATTTGGTCAATTCCCTAATACCTTTACTTTGGATTTCGGTACAGGTTGTGACGTAAATGACAGCTTGAATTTTTCAGGCAAAATACTTATCACATTCTCAGGATTTTTCAATCATTCGGGAGATTCTATTGTGTTTGAGTATAATAATTTTTATGTTAACGGGACTCACTTGGAAGGCGTATGTATCAAGAAGAATCTAGGTAAAGATACAAATGGTAACAGAACTTTCTCTAAGCAAATAACAAATGCAAAGGTGACTAAAGAAAATGGAGAAACGACTTCATTTAATTCGTTAAAATATTCAAAGTACTACAGAAATGGCACTCCTTTCAATTTTAACGATGACAAATTTGGATTTACTGGCAATTTCAATGGTGTTACAGCCTCTGGAGATACATATAATGGTATTATTAAAATCGAGTTGATTTTACCTGTATCTTGTGGCTGTATAGTTAGCGGAAAATTGGAAATAACTTATAATTCTGAAGACACTTTTGAATTAGATTATGGAAATGGAGATTGTGACAAAGTTGGAACATTGACTTATCCAGACGGAACAATAGAAGAAATAGATGTTTGCAAATAAATATAGGGTTCACCCATAAAGCCATTGAAATTAAAAAATAAATTTTTATTAAAAAGCTCAACTTTTAGTTGAGCTTTTCTTATTTTTGTGAATTGCAATCAATTAAGATAAGCCAAACCGCACACTTATGAAAAACTTATTTCTTTTAATTTTACTCTCTATATTTACAATCACCCTTACATATTCACAGCAGAATCCGGCACAACAGAAAGTAGATTATAAGATTTATGCTAATTTGAGACCATTGATAAATACTCTTGATGGTTTTGTAGAAATAACGTATCACAATAATTCAAACGATAAATTGGATGAGATTTACATTTATCTATATCCTAATGAATTCAAATCAAGGAACAGTTTATTGGCAAAAGAACTGTTAAAAAAAGGAAATATTGATTTATATTTTTCAAAACAAGAAGAACTAGGAGGATACAACGAATTAAAATTCTCTATTGAAGGGGAAGAAATAGATTGGTCTTACACAAACAAAGATAAAACGATAGTAAAAATAAATCTTGACTCAAAACTAATGCCGAATGAAAGTACTATTATAAAAATAAAATACTCACTTAAACTGCCAAAAAATATTGAAGGTTTTGGATACAGCAATACACAATACAGTTTGATTAACTGGTATCCTAAACCATTAATATATGATAAGAATGGATGGAATAAAAAAGCCAACTCAACTTATTCGTTACTGCGTTCTGATTATGGAAACTATAATGTCACAATCAAAATACCTTATGATTTCAATGTAGCATCTTCAGGAATTTTACTATCAAAATATGAATCAACGATAAATGAAATAATAATAATTCCTGATAGACACAACAGGCCTCATCCCTTTCATCAAGTTGGTAAATACAGTACTATTAATTATATTGGGAAAAACATAAAAGATTTCACTTTGCTAGCGAGCGATCAATTCTCTATAAAAAAAGACACTATCAATATCAATGACAAAAGTATCACTGTCAATTTATTCTATGATGAATCTAAAATAAACAATTTTAACATAGATCGTATTTTCAATACTACAGAAAGGGCTGTTGATTTTTACTTCAATAATATTTTTGATTTACCAATCAATCAATTTTCTATTGTTTTATCAGATGGTGTTATTCTTGATCACAACACCCCAAATATTCTTTTAATACCTATAGAAATCAGTGATTTTTTGATTTGTGATTATGACGAAAAACTCAAAGAATCTTTATCTAATCTTTGGCTTAAAACTATTCTGTCTATTGACCAATATCAGTTTCCTTGGCTACAGAACGGATTAAGTTATTACTATTATGATCAATTGTACAGAGAGACTCATCAAATTGAAGATACAACAATTAACAAGCTGACACCTTTGAATATTGTTCCTTATAAGTTTGAAAACTCACGGTACAAAAAGAAAGTTTCGAACCTTACAATATCAAAATACTCTCCTAAGTGTGAAATAAGTGATTTCACAAAACTAAAACCGGCCTTGGCTTTTAATTATTTAAAAAACTATTTGGGAAAGGATGAGTTTAATAATATGATGCATAATTTCTTTGAAAAATGGAAACTAAAGTCTCCATCGCCAGATGAACTAAAAATTCATTTTGAGCAATATACAAAAAAAGATTTATCATGGTTTTTTGAAGGCCTAATCGGCTCTTCAGATCCTTTTTCCTATTCAATTAAAAGTGTTCGTACCGGAAAAGACAATACTATTATTACAATTGAAAACTTGGGAAGTCACAAAATCCCATTTCAAGTAGGCTCAATTAAAGGCAAATCGATAAAAAACGTTAAATTTATTGAAGGTTTCATCGGTAAAGAAGATGTAACTATTAACGCTACAGATGAAGACTATGTCTCAATTGACCCATTTCATATATTTTACCACAAAGACAACTTAAAAACAAAGGTTAAAACATCCAAAAAAATAATTTTACCAAAATCATTTTCTTTATTCAAACTCTATCAACCATCAAATGAAATTTTCCCTCTTATTGCATTTAATGAAAATGATGGGTTTATGGTAGGATTACTACTAAACAGCAAAGGCAAGGAATTCAGCTATAATATTGCTCCGGTTTATGGTTTTAGATCAAGAAGCATAAATGGTTATTTTAATTTTAGCACTAAGTTGAAACCTAATGATAGATTTAGAAATATAATTGTTGGGATTAATGGAAGGCGCTTCCATCGTTTAAGAAATACTGAAAAGAATTTCAATCTCAAATATTCAAGAATATCTCTGTACACTACATCATATTTTAATTCTGATTGTAATAAATCTAAAGGATATTTTAACTATAGTTTCTCCGTAATAAAAGATGAAAACTATACGCGCCAAGGAATCAAGTCATTATTCAGATACATCAATTCAGCGGAGTTAGTAAAGACAGGAGGAAACTCAATAACTCCATATAAGATAAAACTTGGATTGGAACACCAGTATTACCTAAATTATTCAACGAGACAATACTTGAAAGTATCCGGAGAAATAAATGCATCATATATGTATAAAAAAAATAGATCTATCTATATAAGACTTTACGGTACCGGTTACCTTTTCAACACAAACACATATAGTACAGGAACTCAATATGGCACTCTAAGCCTTATAGGATATGGAGCCAATGATTATTCATATAATCATTTTTTTATTAATAGAGCAGCACAAAATGGTTTTTATTCAAGACAATTGAGTATGAATTCCGGTGGATTTAAAACTGCTCTCAGCAGCAGTTATAGTATTGGACAAAGTAACAAGTTTGTTGCAAGTGCAAATTTTAGATTTGACCTACCTATAAAAATGTTTATTAAACCCTACTTTGACATTGGTATTTACGGTGATTTACCGACTCTCTCAGATGGATATAAAAATAAAATATTGTATAGTAGTGGACTAGTTTTTCAGATAATCAAAGACAAAATGGAGGTATATTTACCTATTTTAAATTCTAATGAAATTGAGAACATTTACAAAGAGAGTGGTAGTTTTTTCAATCGTATCAGTTTTTTATTAGACTTAAGATTACCAATAAAGGATTAAATTTTTACATTTTATTTTTAAATAAATAATAAATTAATATACCCATTTTCTTGATATGTTAATTTTTTATAGTACATTGCGCAGTCTTTTTTTGTGTTTTAACAATAATTAAGTATTCCTTAACACTTTGATAAGATACAAATACAAGAAGATTAAGTACTTTTGTTTTGTAATTAACTAAAAATTAAAAATATTATTATGAGTTCACAAAAAACAGGACATCCTAAGGCTCTCTATACATTATTTGCAACTGAAATGTGGGAACGGTTCAGTTATTATGGAATGCGTGCATTATTCACCCTATATTTAACCGCAGAGTTAATAAATGGTGGCTTTGGTTTATCTGACGATGATTCTCTAAAATTATACGCTGTATTTACCGGTTTGGTTTATTTGACCCCAATCTTAGGTGGTTGGGTAGCTGATAAATTTTTGGGGAAACGAAAAACTGTATATATCGGAGGGCTTGTAATGGCAGTTGGGCAATTTTTGTTAGCATCGAGTGCGTTTTTAGCTCAATCGCTGGATGCTCAAACTCGGTTAGTATTGTTTAATTTCGGACTGGGAGTTTTAATTATAGGTAATGGTTTTTTCAAACCGAATATTTCTACTATTGTCGGAGATTATTATGATGACAATGACCCGAGAAAAGATTCTGCATTCAATATCTTTTATATGGGGATTAACCTTGGAGCAATATTAGGTCCTTTTATAGCTGGAGCATTGGGAGAGAAAGTCGCATGGGGTTATGGATTTTTAGCAGCAGGTATTGGAATGATCCTAAGTGTTATTTGGCTAAACATGAGAGAAAATACTCTAAACGACAAAGGATTACCTCCAAATACCCCAAAAGAAAAATTAATATTAGATAGTAAGGATTGGCGTGATATAATTATTTACACAATTGGGATTATTGTTCTAACATTTGCCTTTATGAGAATTTGGCATTATTTGCCTGAACAAGGTACAAATGTCATTACTATTGCAGGATTTTCAGCTATTGTATTGGGCTTAGCCTATGTAATTATCCGAGGGATAGAGGAAGGAGATTCGTGGAAAACTAAGTTTTATATCGTTGCGGGGGTGGTCGCTGCATTTCTAATTGTAAAATATGGGGGTATCTGGGATAGCTTATCTGAACAAATGAAAAATTATACGCTAATTGGAGTAGCTATCATTGCATTAGTTTTAGTAATAATGCTGTTGCGTACCAAAAACGCAGACTGGAGTCGTATGGGAGTAATATTGGTGCTTGCATTTTTTAATGTGGCTTTTTGGGCAGGATTTGAACAAGCAGGAGGTACATTTAATATATTCGCTAAAAAGTTTACTGACCGTACATTTTTTGGATGGGAAATGCCTGCATCTTGGTTTCAAAATATAAATCCAATTGCTATTTTAATTTTAGCACCTATCTTTTCTGTAGTATGGTTAAAACTGGATAAAATGAAACTAAACCCAAGGACATCAATCAAATTTGCTTTAGGATTATTTTTTGGAGCTTTAGCATTCCTGATTATGACGCAGGCTCAACACTTGATTAATGGAGGAACAGCAAAAGTTTCTCCGCTTTGGTTGTTTGTTGTTTATGTAATATTGACACTCGGAGAATTAATGCTTTCTCCCATTGGTTTATCTATGATAACAAAATTGGCAAATCCAAAATTAGGTTCTGTCGTAATGGGATTATGGATGGCGAGTTTTGCCGCAGGTAATTTCATGGCAGGTATGCTAAAAAGCATCTTAAAAACTTATGACTTCCCACTATATCCTTTTATTATGTGGGTAATGCTTATTTCCGGGTTAATTATTGTTCTTTTATCGCCTTTATTAAATAAAGCAATGAAGGGAATACATTAAAAAGTTTGAAGTTCAAATAGATTATAAAAAACAAAAAGAGATTATGAATAAAGATAAAAAAGATTTAAGTTTTGGACAACTGATGGGTTCATTTCCAAGACCGTTTTGGATTGCAAGTGCAATGGAGCTTTTCGAAAGGTTTGCCTGGTATGGAATGTTTGCGATTTTGGCTATTTATTTGGTTGCATCTAAAGACACAAATGGTTTGGGATTTACAGATGAACAGGGCGGTACAATTATTGGTGTAGTAACAGGGACGCTATATTTTCTTCCAATTATCACAGGAGCTATTGCTGATAGAATTGGATACAAGAAAAGCCTACTAATAGCTTATGTCATTATGGTTATCGGTTATTTTTCATTGGGATACGTATCCAATTATTGGGCGTTTTTTGCGGTATTTATGTTATTAGGCGTTGGAGCAGCAATGTTCAAACCCGTAGCATCTGCCATTGTCACAAAAAATACAGGATCACACAACTCTTCAATGGGATTTGGTATTTTTTATATGATGGTAAATATCGGTGGATGGATTGGGCCTTTAGTCGTTGGAAAATTGCGGGGTGAATCAAACTGGCAAATTGCTTTTCACATTGCGGTGGCAGTAATAACTGTAAATATTTTGTTAGCCCTATTTGTATATAAAGATAGTAAAGACGATGAACAAAAAGTAGTACAAAGCCTTGGTGAAACTATAGCAAAATCATTTAGAAATATATGGGAAGCTCTAAAAGATATGAGATTAACAATATTATTAATCATAATGATTGGTTTTTGGACATTATTCAATCAATTGTTTTACACTCTACCCAAATTTATTCAGGACTGGGTTCATTTAGACACTTTGTTTACAGATATTAATAATTTTTCACCCTTTTTAGCCTCTATTATCGGTGATGGTAATATAGCCAAACCTGAATTATTAGTAAATCTAGATGCATTTGCGATTATATTTTTTCAAATACTTATATCATATATAATTTTGAAATGGAAACCTATTAACGCTATGATCATTGGTTTTATCATAGTTTCAGTAGGAATAGGATTGACATTTTATTTCAATGATGGTATTTTTATTATATCGGGAATTATCATTTTTGCTATTGGAGAGATGACCGCCAATCCCAAATTTTCAGCATATATAGCCGAGATATCTCCAAAGGGGAAAGAAGCTCTTTATATGGGGACCTACTTTCTACCCGTCTTTGCCGGTAATACTATCGCAGGTTGGATTTCAGGAAGTATATACGGAAAGATGTCTGCTAAAATTGCTCTCGCACAGAAAGAAGCTATCGCAAAAGGCCTTAGTATTCTTGATAAAAGTAACCATCTGGTAACATATACCAAAACAGGGTTTAAGGCGGTAGATGATAGCGGAAATATTTTGAAAGGCGTAGCAGCTGATATAACAAAAAATGACTATATCGCACAAGTAGCAAAAAAATCAAATATGAGTGTTTCTGATTTTACTGACCATTTGTGGAATACTTACCACCCAAATGAAATTCTTTGGATATTTGTCGGTATTGGAGTATTAACTTTCTTAGCTCTGGTATTTTATGACAAAGTATACGTTAAAAGAATGGATAGAAAGGCAAATGCTTAACAAATAATTGATTATTTTAAAAAGCACTTACTTATATAGTGTCTGTCCATAAAGTCATTAAAATTTAAAAATCAAGCACTTTATAGACAAACACTATATAAAAAGTAAGTGCTTTTTTTATTCATAAAACTTATTTACTGAATTAGTGTTGTTATTTTATGTTAAAAGATTTATCACAAGGTAAGGTTAGTTCAAGAATATTTTTCTTTGCACTGCCTATGCTACTTGGCAATGTATTTCAACAACTGTACAATGTTGTTGATAGTATGGTAGTAGGAAAATACCTTGGAGATAATGCCTTGGCTGCTGTAGGGGCTTCGTTCCCTATTATTTTCCTTTTGATTTCTCTTGGCTTCGGAGTTACTATGGGAGGCACTATTACCATTTCTCATTTTTTTGGTGCCAAACAATATGAGCAGGTTCGTAGAACAGTAGATACTATGAATATATTTATTTTGTTTTTCTCAATACTATTTTCAATTATAGGAATTGAGTATAGCGATAAAATATTTATTCTTATGAAACTCCCGATGGAAGTAATCCCATTAGCTACTTCATATCTTAATGTATATTTGATTGGTCTACCTTTTTTCTTTGGTTTTGGCAATATTAGTGCCACATTGAGAGGAGTTGGTGATTCAAAAACCCCATTGTATCTTCTTATTTTCTCCTCAATATTAAATATTATTTTAGACATATTTTTTGTAGGATATTTAAAATACGGTATATCATCTGTTGCATGGGCGACCATCATATCTCAGGGTGCAGCATTTATTGCAGCAATAATATATTTAAGACCTAACAAATTGCTTAATTTTCATGTTAGAGGGATTGTTTTTGATAAAAATATCTTTAAAAAATCTATTAAAATCGGATTGCCTTCAGGTATGCAGCATATCCTATTCTCATTGGGGATGATGGCTCTTTTCAGCATAGTCAATAGATTTGGAGTAAAAGTAATTGCGGCTTACTCAGCTGCATTAAGATTGGATTCTCTAGCTATAATGCCATCTATAAACATAGCAAGTGCACTTTCTACATTTGTAGGACAAAATCTGGGAGCAGGAAAAATTGACAGGGTAAAAAAAGGACTGTATACTACAATACTTATGTCCGTGTCTATTTCTCTATTTATCACAATAATATTTCATCTCTTCGGATCTCAACTGATGCGACTGTTTACAGAAGACGAAGAAGTAATAAAATATGGTGTGCAATATCTTACAATAATCAGCTCATTCTACATACTATTTTCAGCACTATTTTCTATCAATGCTGTAATGCGAGGAGCAGGAGATGTCATTATCCCAATGTTTATCACTCTAATCGCTCTTTGGATAGTAAGAGTTCCATTTGCATATTTCATGTCGGATGTTTGGGGAATTACTGCTGTATGGTGGGCTGCTCCAATCGGATGGGCAGTAGGTATCACTCTTTCATTCAGTTATTATCGAACAAATAGATGGAAAAAGAAATTTAAGGTTTAAAAAAACATTCTTTTATAATGCCCAACAATCAATACCTCATCCAAAAGACGATATCGAGGCAAGCGCCTACGGCACTTTCTTTTGTTTCAAATAAATTTGAAACGTCACGTAGGACTTGAAAGCATGCGATAGCATGACTTCAAAGCCGGCTTAGGATTGCTTCACTTCATTCGCAAAATCCTGCGTCTTTTGCAACTTTGTCCTTTGTCTTCCAAACTTTGACCTTTGAACTTTTCCTGCCAAACTACCCTCTGACTCTCCCGCTAAAGCTGGACAGGCTCCATTTCTCCACTGCGCTCCGAAATCTGGAGAACCACATTCCACAAATTTCTGCTTCGGTATTGCTTTTTTTCCAAGCTACCTCCCAGCCTCCTGTTTCTCCGCAAGCTCCGAAACCGGAGTAGCTCCATCCCGCACATCCCTAAAAATTAATTAAATCAATCTCTTCTATCCAATCCGTAATTCGTAATTTTTAATTTTCAATTCTCCATTAAATCCTTTTATTTTTGCTTTTTCAAAACCTAAAACCTGAAGAAACTTTTATACTTTGATTCTTAAACTTTAAACTTCAACCTACTATCACGGTATCGTCACATCTCCCTTCAATATCACTATCTCCCCTTTGCGGTTTTTGTACTTGATATAATACACAAACACTCCAGGATTTACCCGACTAC
>JALSPK010000091.1 GCA_026986005.1 Saprospiraceae bacterium | reverse complement strand
CACTTAATGAGAATAGTGCTTTACTAGCGTGATTAAAGTAACGTTTTTGCATGGTACTTCCCTTCATTTATAAAGTTATCCACTCTATGTGCAATTTCCTTTTTGGTAATTCCGTTTCTTCCGTCAGCGCGGTAGGTTGGGCTGACGTTAGGAAGCCCAACAAAAGATACACTATGATATTGTTGGGCTTCGTACCTCAGCCCAACCTACAATTCTAAATACCAAGTCCACCTTTTTTTTACACTTTTTTCAGAGATATAACTTTAGCTTCATGGATTCAATAGAAAAAATCCGTGGTTCTCTGCCAAAATTTCAAATTATGGCTGTCCTTTTTGTTGTTATAAGAGGATCAAAGGGGTCAGACTCGATTGGTTTCGTAAATTAAACCAAGTCACTGATATTAATATATATTATATCAATCGAGTCTGATCCCTTCGATCTTCAAGTGCTTGCAATTATCATGGAGAAGTCGGTTTGATTGAGGTTATGACGCACTGGTGATCTTGACGCTGGAGCGTCTAGTATGAATTCCCACGCTGAAGCGTGGGAACTAGGCAACTTATTTCTTCTGAATAATTGATCTCAAATCAGGTCGCTTTAGAATCATATCTCTAACCGAAATACCATGTTTTTTCAGATTTCTTGGAAGACCATATTTACCACCTTGGTTTATCAGATTTATATCTGCCCCAAGTTTAATTGCATATTTAATTAGTTCCTTATCCCATCGAGTTTTATTGTCATAATGTAATAAGCTATACAGAGGTACGTCACCTTCTAAACCTCTCACATTAATGTTCTCTTTAGTCATTAATTTTTTTGCTATACCAGCACTCCAGTTGGTCGACGTTGTCTCATATAAATAGTAATTTAGTGGTGTAATTCCTGATTCATCACGGATATTACGTAATTTGGGGTTGATATCAATTAATGTATCGATTGCCTTAGGGCATAAAATACTAGTGCTCGTATCAGTTAAGATTTGTAAATCATAGCGATTAAATTTCCGTACAGGATTCTGCTGATAAATTGCTTTATTTCGCTTTAGTATGAATATAAGCGTCTTGCAAGAGAAAGAAGTATTAGATCTCACATTAGGTATTTTTACTGCTTTAGTAGATGCTCCTGCTTTAATTAATTTTCGAATAGAATTAATTTTTGGATTATCGTCAACATAAGGATCCTGTGCGATATTTTCCAATATTTTAGTTAATATCTTATGTGAAATCGCTTGTTTTTTTTCAACGATTATATTCACAATCAATGGTATATAATAAGCTCTTTCTAATGAAGCAGAGTTAAAACATTCTATTACTTTTTCATCCTGATATTTATTTTCATTATGTAAAAGAAATTGACATTTTGGTAATTTTTTTTTGATTGTTTTTCTAAAATCAGTGTCTTTATACGGGCGCTTATTATAATAAGGTATTAGAGAATTATTTTTCTTTACAGCACTTTTAGCGGTATCTTGTTCCAATGTTTGACTACAGGCACCAATGGAATATGCAAGTAGAGAAAATATTAAAATTCTTTTCATTGTCATGATATTACTTATCATCACCAACACCCTTCTCAAAAAAGTCAAGAATATATTTTGGCTCGCTAGAACCAGCCTGATGAGGATGAGTATAGTAACTATCGAAGCTCTTTGCATCCTTGGATGTTTTAAAATTATCAATAACCTCTTTGCCGGCAGATGCTGCGATAACATTTTTTACTGCTGGGGCATCCTTAGTCGCGGGCGTGTTCGATTTCTTATTGTTTGCAGATCTCACAAAAGGTATATGTAAAGATGCAAGCTTTTTTAAAATTGTGGAGTTAAACTCTCCACCTTCATGAACAGAAGTAGGTGTTCTATTTATGGGCTGTATTGTTTTAATATACCCATAAAATTTTTCTATTTGTTCTATACTCTCTTTGTTAGAATTTTTTGGGTTAAGATGTAATCCATAAGAGATACCATTATTAGGGGATATTTTATTCAATTCTTTTATCAAGTCTGGTATTTTCTCTTTATCTTTTTCATATACATAAAGTGTAAAATTAATTTTCTTATGATTTTTTATCGTATTCATTATAGTATTAATTCCCTGTTTGGGTTCAGATTCAAAATTATAAGAATGAATATCTAATGATATATACATGTTCTTACCATGCGTATAAGTTGGTTGAACTCCCCTCAATAGTTTTCTCTTAACTATGTTCTTTCGCTTATTTTTTACAACTGTGCCTTTTTTATTCTGGTTTTGACCTTGAGCTGTTGCTCCTTTCTGTCCCTGTCTACGCACCTGCTCTTGCTTTAGTCGGTTTATTATCACTTTATATTTAGGAGCCTTTGCTTTTTCTTTTGGATTCTTTGATTTTAGAGAGTTATTATACTTCTTTTGTGTGTAATCAATATTTTTCTGAAGTTGTATATCATTTAGTTTACTTAAATCACTCATTAGTCTACCCACCTGAATTCTGCTTGATCAACATCTGCTGGAACATTGATACGAAAAGATTGCTGATCCTTGATCACACCTGTTATCAAGTCACCATTTGGAAGTACCAGCTCATATTCAGCATCTTGATACAACGCCATGTTTACACTTGGATCTAACTCAATCCCTATCCAATTACTTTCCTCCACATCAACCCACATAGACACCTGATGCTGTTTACGATCCTTACTGGTAACCGTCCCTCTAAGTCGATATTTACCCGGTGAAAAACCAGTCGTATCAACTAGTAAATTGGATGTTGAGCCTGTTTGCGGAGTCACTCCATTCCCATCAAAGACCCAGTAAAAACGTGCATCTTCATAAATTGCATCTAGGCTAAAGGTCACCTTGTCTCCTACTAAAACCGTTTCCTTGTCTTTAGTGATGGTAGGTTTATGCGTTACAAAATCTGATGCAAGAATGGTTGGAACAGTTGTGTTGTTTGAACTGTTTGGAGCTAATTCATTTGCTTGGGCTGCCTGCACCGTAAAATTCACACTCCCTGTATGATTTTCTGAGCCATCGGTTTTATTGACGCTAAAGACTAAGCGGTATTCTTCACCTTCACTGAGTTTGTCT
>JALSPK010000090.1 GCA_026986005.1 Saprospiraceae bacterium | reverse complement strand
GTGAGAAACTTATTTGGCAATTTCTCCAAGAACACCAAACTTGCGTTTAGCAAATGCAAAGTTAAGCATTTTTTTAGTTAAACGCAAGGTTTGGAAGATTTGTAACACCAATATTTTAGGGTGCAGACGTTCTTCCTTGCCAATCGGAAGTGAAAGGTGATTGGTAAAACTTAATTTTAACTAAAAATTTTTAATAATGAAAAAAATAGTATTAATGGCTTATATGCTTCTATCGATTCTTGCATCTGCACAAAGTGACATTGAATTGATTCCAGTTCAAGAATCTGGAAATTGTGCATATTCACCTGAAAAACCAACTTATTTTAATCAGACTGAACTATATAATAACAAAGCATCGATTAGCACTACAAAATATGTTTTTAATGTTTTTGTTCATTTTATAGATAATGTTGTACAACCGGCTGAGCAAGAATTAAAATCCTTAGACCTTATTGGAACATTGAATATGAAATACAATGATAATAATATATTCTTTAAATACAGTGGATACGAAAATATTCCAGATGCTAATTATAGAATCTTATCCGCTTCAAATGTGACTGGATTGGCGATTAGCTATGCTAATGATGCAAGAATTGATGTTTTTATATGTGAAAGTTTTTCTTTTAGTGCAAGTACAAGTGGTGTTACTTGGACTTGGCACAACACAAATACAGGAGAAGTATCAAAAAAAATAATTACCATAAGATATGATTATTTGCCTGATTTGAGTAATCCAACCCCAACGAATAACGAATTGATGAAGCAAACTGTAAATCATGAATTTGGACACTATTTTGGACTTTATCATACACATCAAAGATGGAAATATGATAGCAATAATCAGTTAATTCCAGTATCTGACGGATATACGGGTTGTGATGCAATAGAAGAACCATTGGATAATAGTCAATGGAATATATTAGGTGACTTGATTGAAGATACTAATCCTGATAGAATAAAATCAAGATATGGTTTGGGGTATTATACTAACTGTACTTTAAAATGGGACAACTATCATGACGATGCTTGTGGTAATCATATTGATCAAAATGTATTTGACCCTCCCAAGGAAAATATTATGGCATATTATCATTATTGTAGAGTTGGATTTTCACAAGGACAAAAAGATTATATGCGTGCATATATAGCACATAGTATAAACGGAGGTTTCCTAGCAAATCAATTAAATACTATTGCTAGTTTGTATGAACCTTATTATTCAACCACTCCGGTTAGTAATGGTATTACTTATACTTCACAATTCGATTTGGCTGTTGGAGTTCCATATTACTGGATAAATTTAAAACATTTTGGTTATAAATTTCAAAAAGGTTTTGATTATGAAGTATTTTCCTGGTCAAGACAAAATAATAATGGTGTTGTCTCAAATGTGTTTACATATCCATATTCGTTACAGGTTCATGAACATTTTGTTACCGATTATGGAAATCTTGGTATTAAGATTTTACAAATAGACCAAAATAGTATTATGCCACTAGAATCATCAAAAACACCTATTCCGGGACCACTTGTTACTTCAACAACTGTGATATCTAGTGATCCAAATATGAATAACACAGAAATAAAAAATTTGAATGAACAAGAAGCAAATGATCCAAATTTGATTGGTAATTTGGAAACAGGGAAAGTCCATAGAATAATCAAACATCTTGATAATGGAGAAAACGATGTGAAAACCATATACAAATCTAATTAAATAAAACATATTCAAAAATTTGGCAAATAATTTTATTTGCCAAATTTTTGAATACATTAAAATAAACTATTATGAAAAAATTATTATTTATTACAACAATCTTGTTATTGTTAGTTGGTTGTAAAAAAAATTGCTCTATTGAAACAAACCAAGAAGAACAATCTTGTTATAAAACTACTGATTTAGGCATTGACCAAATGAGCCGTTTTTCATATTTATGGTATAATTCACAAGGTAATATTGATCTAAATAAATCAGGACGTTGGGTCTGGAATGAGAGAAATGATACTATCGAATTAAGGGGTGGTCTTGAAGGCCCCCTAGAGATTATCATTTTTTTTAAAAAAAATGATAATAAATGTTTAGATTTCTTAGTGTCTAAGGGGGTTGAATGGGAGGATAATATAATTCTAGATGCTGAGACCGGTGAAATAATTGGACCTGTTGTGTATGTTACAAACTTCTACAATTTAGATTTTATTGTTCAAGAATATATACCAAATGAAAAGCTTGTTGCCCGCATTGGGAATAGAAATATTTGGATAGATTTTACCCCGGACAATCACTTACCTTATTTAAATGATTTCAATTTACAATCTCATTAAAATCAGCAATATGAAAAATTATAAAATGTTCATTATTTACTTGCTATCTAGTAGTTTGTTAATTTCAAGTTGCAAAAAAGAGTGTAATGTTTTAAATGATGACACTACGAGTTTAGGCATAGACGAAATGAGTCGTTTTTCAGGTTTTGAATATAAAGATGGTATTGTTGATATTTACCATTCACACCGTTGGAATTGGCTCAAACATAATGATACAATTGAAGTATCCGGTTATGTCTTAAAAAACCCTTACCAACGACCATTTGAATATGAACTAAAACATTTGTTTTTCTTACAACAAAATGACAACACTCCGCCTAAACTTATCTCAAATCGGTTAATCATAAAAGTTCAGGCTGTTTATGATTGGGATGGCTCTGTTTTAGATGATGGCTATCGTTTTCACGAACTAAGTGATGATAAAATGAAAGTACAAGAATATATCAAAGATGAAATTCTTGTTACAAGAATAGGAAACACGAAAATATGGATTGAATTTTCACCGGATAATATAAGAAATACGCCTTATGAATATGAACAATATTATCAGTAAATAGAAAAGGAGTACTCCTAAACCCCACAACTATCCCCATGGTCATGTTCATCAATACCGGGGGCTTTGCGTTCGGCGTTGTGCATTAACCATTGCATTAATTTTTCGGGACTTGAAAATGTTTTGGCTTCTATTGTTCGGTTGTTTACTTCAATATTTTCGGGTAATTTAAACAATTCGGGTTGTTG
>JALSPK010000089.1 GCA_026986005.1 Saprospiraceae bacterium | reverse complement strand
ATTACCTGATGGTAGATTTGTTGCTGCAGGAAATGTTTTTGTCAATAACTTTCAAATATCAGCAATTAATGAATTGGAGACCGAAGCCTTTCACCTGTGGTTACTTGTAGTCGATGAAAATGGCTGTCTAGATGGATATGATTGTGAGGAAATAATAAGAATAAACCCTAAAGTTAATGTAGAGTTTAACATAGGCGATCAATGGATATATGAAGAAGAAAATTACTTTGGTGGTGGTAACAGCGAAATAGGATTCAGGTCATTCTCTATACAGGATACCTTATTTGACGGCATTCAAACTAAGTATATCTTAGGTGTTTTAGACACTTTCTATATTGACAATAATCGGATGTATTTTTGGGATGATTATTATCAGGAATACATCATGTATTACGATTGGGATGCCACCACTTCCTATGAAATAAAATACTATGATCAATTTACTGATTCCGAAGAAATTGCCACAGTAGTCATTGATTCAATCACATACGAGCAATTAGCAAATAATTTGCTTAAAGTACAGCATATACATATTCTAAACAGTAGAACATTAGAAAACTATACTGATGTCGTGTATGAAGGAATAGGAGCTGGTTATTTTGGAATCAAGTTTTTACTAGGATGCGGTCTATGTGATGATAATCCATATACCACGAAATTGCGTTGTTTTTCGACAGATAGTATGAGCTATAACTTTGTTGATTACGCCTGTGATAGTACTTGGCTAACCACAAGTGTGGACGATTTGCGTAAAGACAATATAAAAGTGTATCCTAATCCTACTTCTGAAGAACTTAACATAGATGGATTAGACAACATGGTATTCTACGCTATTTATGACCTATTGGGTAAATTGGTGCAATCTGGCTATACCAAAGATACAATTAATATATCGGAGGGGAATGGATTGTTAATCTTAAAGTTAAAAGTAAGAGAAAAATGGATTATAAAAAAGGTATTGAAAATAGAATAACTCCTGACAACAAGCGATGATGATGCCAGCTCTCCTATCGTCGAGCCGTCACATATCGCCGACCGTTGTACATAATAAAAAACAAATGAAGAAATATATAGGACTATCATTAATTTTGTTGCTATCGGTTTCTTGTTTAAACCTACGAAATAAAAAAAGTGCGGATTCCGTTAAATCCGAATACAAGAAAATGGTCAATGATAATTTTGAATTGGATGTTCCTGTTGATAAAATCAATGCTGTTTTAATCCTTTTTGGAGGATACCCCGAGAAAGCAGAAGATATCGAGCGAGAATTTAAAATACTGGAAGACGCTAAAAAAAAGAATATAGCAGTTCTATATTTGAATTATAATCGAAAATTATGGCTTGCAGAATCTGAAAAAGTTAAATTATCTTTACAACTTGAGAAAATATTTGAAGAGAATAAATTATCTACTACTAATGTTTATATTGGAGGTTTTTCGAGTGGTGGAAATATTACTTTATTACTTTCTAACCATTTAATAAAATCAAATAACAAAATAAAACCTAAAGGTATTTTCATAGTTGATTCGCCCGTTGATTTACTTGCATTGTATAATGTATTTGAAAGAAATATTGAACGTAACTTTTCTGATGTCTCTGTTCAAGAAGGAGAATATTTGATAAACGTCTTTAATGAAAATCTTGGAAATCCCAAAACGAGTATTCGTAATTATGAATTATATTCTCCTTATATTGCTAAAACCAATTATATCGAAAATATTGCTAATTTAAATAAAATTAAAATACGTTTTTATACTGAACCAGATACGACTTGGTGGAAGATAAATAGACAAAATACCCCAGAAGATTTAAATGCTTTTTCATTAGAAAAACTCACAAAAGAATTGCAAGAAAAATTTAACACTAATATGATAGAATTAATTAAAACAGAAAACAAAGGCTACCGTTCAAGCGGAGAGCGACATCCTCATTCTTGGTCTATTGTGGATAAAGAAAAGTTAATAGAATGGATGCTAAAAGAATAAAAATATGTACAACAATCTGTATAGTGCATTGCTACCCTGCGGGATAGCAACGACACCATACAGTCACCGTTATATCTCATGAGTAGACAACATTTTTTAACAATTAAAACTTTTATCATGAAAAAAGTACAATTAAAATGTAGACTGACGGTAGGTTTAATAGTGATAATAACGCTATTGTCAAACCAGAGTGTTTTCGGACAATTTGTTCCAAAAATTTTGCAAGAAAGCAACGAAGGAATTCGTTCAAAAACAGAGAGAGTTGATCCGGCTGGATGGCTCTACTTAAAACGGAGTGCTAAGATATTACCAGGTGAATTATTGACTAATTCTAAAGATGCTACTGGCCTAAAAGCAAATGACCAGATGCAAGTTAAAAAAGAGTGGTCTGACAAATATGGGTGGTCACATGTTCGATTTCAGCAATATTATAAAGGACTAAAAGTTGAAGGTGGAGAATGGTCAGAACATTGGAAAGATTGTTACATCGAAATCGCACATGGTAAATTAATAGAAGATTTGGAAATAAATGAAAACCCCACAATTTCATTAACTCAAGCTGTAAATATTGCTATGGATTCAATAGATGCATCAGAATATGCTTGGCAAAATGAAGATTGGGAACAAGCCATTAAGGAAGATTTAGAAGATGCTAATGCTACTTATTATCCTGAAGCTGAATTGTTAATTGGACATGTGTCAGGAGCTGAATTTCAGAAAGAAAACTATAGGCTTTCATGGAAGTTTCAAATTAGGGCAACAAATCCTTCTTCTCTTAACGAAGTATATACTGATGCTCATACTGGAAATATATTAAGATTAAAACCAGTGGGAGATGAAAATGGTCCTGCAACAATGTTATATGGCTATGGTAATCAGACAATCGATACAAAGAAACGATTGTGGTATCATATACTCAAAGCAAATGATAATGGAAGGAATATTCGTACTAAGTTTGGAAGTGGTCCAGATATTAACCCATTTGATGGAGATGACAATGATGACAATTTTTGGTGGACATCCAACATTACTGATGGAAATGACAATTGGGGTACAGATCATCAAAGAGGGACTACAGTTCACTGGGCAATAAGTGAGTCTTGGGATTATTTTAGTGATGTACATGGAAGAA
>JALSPK010000088.1 GCA_026986005.1 Saprospiraceae bacterium | reverse complement strand
AGCACCCTCAACTTTTATTTTTTTATTTAAAGTTTATGTCATATGACCACAGGAGTTCTTAACTTAGTTATAAAAAAACTAAAAAAAGGAGAACATACTATGGTCAAATTACCAAATCGTGATTCCTACGGTATTAAACGTTTGGAATCCAAAAACGCTAAAAATGCTATTATTCAAAAGTTGGCAAATGATTTTAATCTGACGCCTATTATTGCTGAAGCCTACTACTCTCAAGTATCGCACTACTTTAGTGAACATTCTAATGTAAAACTTTCTAGTGGTGAAATTTCTTACGAAGCCGTATCTGCCGAAGAACCAGCCGGCAAACATATTAGACTTACCCGTAAAGTTACTCTCAAACTTAAACTCATGGATATCAATACTGACTTTGACGTACTTGCTAACTATGGGCTTGCCGGTCTTAGACGACATCGGCTTGAAAGAATTACTCGGCAAGCCTATGACCAAAACGCTCTGCTTAGTTATGAAGACATAGCTATGATTCTTACTACTTCCCCGGCCACCATTAAACGTGATGTGGCACTTCTTAAAAAGCAAGGTAAATTCATTATGACACGCGGGGCTAAGCTGGATATGGGACCGGGCATTTCGCACAAAACCGCTATCATTGAGCTTTATTTCAAAGGATATACTTTTACTGATATTGAATCAAAAACAAACCACTCCGAGCTTTCCGTTAAAAGATATCTTGCCGATTTTATTCAAGTGGCTTCGCTCTTAAAACAGAAATTTACTCTTAACCAAATTAGACTTATCGCTCAGAAATCCGATAGACTCGTTAGAGAGTATGCTCAACTCTACAAATACTACGCCGAGAAAAACAATCAAAGACTCATCGACCTTATTACTCCTAAGAAACCAAGTAGTGATGCTAAAAAAAAATCCGGCATTCCTTCCGGCAAAGGAGGTGAAAATTATGAGTAAGCCTTTAACTAAAGCTCAAATCCAAAACAAGAAGTATAGAAGACTTAAAGACAAATCTCTTGAACAACATCTTCTTTACCGTTTCCTTAATAACTATGGTTACGACAAAGGAGAAATTACAGCTAAAGCTATTATCAAAGATATTCTTAATGTCGTCGAACAATTTTTCCTTGTGGCTAATAACAATAATGATATTTCCCATACTCAATATGGGGAACTTGTTTGGATGGCTGTACCGGTTGATGAATTCCCTCAAAGAGGTAAGTCCATTGCCAAAACAAGACTTATGCCGATTGTCCTTTCCTTCATTACTGATGACGATATTAGCCATATTGCTCATGGCTTTGATTCGACTTCACTTAGAAAAAAGAGACTCCGGCGTTTTGTTGACCAAGCTTTCGATCAAGGCGCTTTACTTACTCAGCTTGACCTTGCGGCTCTGCTTGGCGTCTGTGATGCTGTTATAAGCAAGTATGTCAATGAAATACAACAAAGTGGAACCTTGCTGCCTACAAGAGGGAACATTCATGACCTTTCCGGTGCTATTACTCATAAAAGAGAAATTATTACTCTTTACTTACAAGGTTATCTTACTCCGGATATTGCTTTGAAAACTAATCACAGCAAAGAAGCTGTTGACAGATATATCAAAGACTATCATAAGGTAGAAACTCTCTGGTTGCACGGTATTACTGATTTAGATGAAATATCCCAACTAACCAGATTATCTAAAAGAGTAGCTCAACAATATGTGGATCTTTTGCCAACTAAATTGAAAAACAGCATGTCAAAGAACAGTGAAAAAGAAGATGAGTTGACAACTCAACCTCTTTTTCCTTAATTTTGTTTTTATTTTATCTTTTTTGTTAAAATGTTTTTTATTACGAAGCATTTTAACTTATTGTTATTAAATACTTTAACGCTTCCTATGGTCATTTGATACTATTTTAGTAGTAACATCTTCATTGTTTTAGAGAAGTTTGATGTTTCTAATTTATAAATATAAATTCCGCTATTCAGATTACTAGCATTAAATTGTACATTATGATATCCGGCTTCCATTTCTTTATTAAGTAACTCTGCTATTTGTTCACCTATAACATTATACACAACTAATTTTACTTGAACTGAATTTGGAATGCTAAATTGGATACTTGTTGTAGGATTAAAAGGATTAGGGTAATTTTGTTCAAGGGAATATTCAATAGGAGTATTTAAATCTATTTCTATTTCTTTTGAATATTCAAAAGAACCATCAATGTCTATTTGCTTTAATCTATAAGAGTATTTTCCAATCCCTAATTCATTATCAACAAATATATAGCTTTTAGGAGAATTACTATTACCATGTCCTTCTACAAAACCTAACGATGTCCATTCACCTATTTCGGACTTTCTTTCTATATTGAAACCGTAGTTATTTACTTCCGTTGCTGTTTCCCAAGTTAATTGAATTTTATTTTTTTCAATAATATTTACATTAAATGTTGTTAATTCTACAGGTAACGGTGCAGGTGTATCTGTATCCCAATCTCCTGCTTCCATGTTATTTAGAGTACCATCATCATCTCCACCCGCTCTATCCGTAACGGAACTATTACCGCTTCCATTATTAAAATCATAATAAATAAGTAGATTTGCTTCATTTCCGGTTAACTCTTTATCCTTATTATCCTGGATTTGTTGTTGCGTTCTTGCTTCATCCCATAAACGGAATTCATCTATATTTCCTTTGAATGGTCCATTACCATAATCATCATAAGCCCCAATATATAACATTGTTTGGGCACCATCATCAGGATTATTATCCGATGCATAAACGTTTCCATCTAAATAAACAGTTACACTTGATGCTGTTCTTACATAAGCTATGTGGTACCATTGATTTGAATTAATAGAAGCTCCATATCCGGCTTGTCCTGTAATAACACCATTTTGAATATATAATTGTCCGCTAAATCTAAAAATATGTTGTTCACTACTACCCGATACATCGTCAGCTCTAAACCAAGCTTCCAGAGTCCAATTATTACCTGTTACCCAACTTGGACTACTATATTCGTAAACACAATCATTATTATCACTCCCTTGGTTAAAATACAATGATTTACTCTGTGCAAAAACAGTAAAAGAAAAAAACATTAAAATTATAATAATTTTTTTCATGATATTACTC
>JALSPK010000087.1 GCA_026986005.1 Saprospiraceae bacterium | reverse complement strand
TTGTAGCACCCATCCAGATGTTTTCTCCTTTTTCCAAAATTCCCAAAATCTCTCCTTCTGATATCGAACAACTATCTTCCGGATTAAAAGAATAGCTCTTAAAATCAAAGCCATTGTATTTATCAATTCCTTCGTCAGTAGCTATCCAAATGTATCCATCCGAATCCTGAATCATATTCTTTACCTCATTTGATGACAATCCCTGACTGACTCCGAAACGTTCATATTTTAAATTGCCGGTTTGAGCAACTACCAAATTACTTAATAAAACTAATATTATAACAAAATATCTCATATGCCGTCAAAGAATAGTTATTTGTTTATACTAAGCCACCACAAAATTTTGTGATATAAATCGTATCTTTTACTTTTTTCTAAATATGAAATTCCATAACGATTTAGTATAATAGGCGTAAATATACGCTTTTTTTTTCTTAAAAGATAACATGTGTTTGTAGTTAGGCATATACAAATGTAAGTAGTGTTAATTATTTATTATTTGGAAAATAAAAGTGGAGATTTTACCCGGCGAGAGGTTAGTGGCTCTTTGCCTCGGTGTCTGATGGATTTTATAGAAATAACTTTTTATTTTTTTATCTTTTTATTACTGCGGTTCACAATTTTTTTAGAAAAAACTTAAATTTTCATTTCAAATATTTCGTAAGCCATTGACTTGAATATTCTATCACCGGCTTTTTATATTATAGGCAGGAACTGATTGAAAGTTTTGTTTTTTTTGGATGAAATCTAAAAAAATAGCTAATCGAATTTAAAATAGTATAGAAAATTTTAAATTTAAGAGTTTTATTCTATATTTGACATGTAATCCCCCCATTATTTTTTTCTTGATTCATTCTCAAACTATTCGTATGATGAAATTTAAAAAAGCATTTTATTTTATTTTATTTTTGATTATATTTCCTATATATAGTAATTCCCAAAACTCTTCGGATATTGATTCATTAAGGATTGAATTAAAAAATCAGAGCATAGATACGTTAAAATTAAATATTTATAAAAATATCGCATTGCACTACCTAAAGGTAAACCTTGATAGTTCACTATACTATCTAAAAAAATCACTTGAAATCGGTAAAAATATTGATAATAAAAAATATATTATTAAAACTTATCTCAGAATAGCATCTCTGTATTTTTTTAAAAAAGATTTTATAAGATCTAATGAATATTTAGATAATGCAGAGAATGTTTTATCTATTAATCCTATAAACGATAATAGTCTTGCATATGTGTATTACTACAAAGCTGCCATTTATAGTTCACTTGAAGAATTCAAAAAAGCTAAAAAATATGCTGATAAATCTATGTCTTTGTTTCAAAAATTAAGGGACTACCTTGGGCTAAGTGAAATTTATTCTATCTATATCAAAATTTATGATGGATTGCATGAATATGAACAAAGTCTAGATTATTCTTATAAAGCTTATAGAAATGATTTAAATCATAACTTTAAAAAAAGTTTGCCTGTAGATCTGAATAACATCAGCACAAGATATGGATATTCGAATGAAATGGATTCAGCTTTTTTCTATATTAGGCAAGCTATAAACCTAAATAAAAAAAATAATAACCCAATAGGGCTATCAATTAATTATCAGAATATATCCAAATATTATTTGAATAAAAAAGTAAATCAACTAGATTCAGCAGAGATTTACTGCAATAAAGCTTTAGATATAGTGAATAAATTGGGGAATAAGCTTAATTTATCAAAAATCTTAATATTGAAAGGAGACATTGCTTTAGCAAGAAGCGATACTAATACTGCTGTCCTGTGTTTCAATAGAGTTATTGATACATCAGCTTTAGGTGATTACTCAAGTTTACAGTCTAGAATTAGTATAAATGAAAAGCTTTTTAACATTAATATTGCAAAAAAAAATTATTTAGATGCTATTAAGCACTTTAAGCAATTTGACAAACTAAAAGACAGCCTAAAAAATAAAACCTTAGTCAATTTAAACTCTTTTTTTCAAATGGAAACCGAGAGGAATAAGTATAAAGATGATGTCACTTTATTAAAAAAGGAGACACATTATTTTTCATATAAACGTAACTTTTATATTACACTAATTATTCTGTTATTAGCTCTCACTATTTACATAAGAAACTGTTATAGAAAAAAGATAAGTAAAAACTTAGTAGAAAAAAATAAAGTTCAGCAAGAATTGGAGTTTAAAAAGAGGGAGCTTACGATTAAAGCTATTTCACAAATAAAAACCAATAAAATATTAGATGACTTAACAAATCATCTTTTCGAATTATCAAAAGAGGTCAAATCAATAAAATTACGTGTTAAAGTAAATAAAATAATAACAAAAATAAATAACTGTAAAAACAAAGGTATAATGGATGAATTCATTGTGAGGTACAAAGAAGTAAATCCGGAATTCAAACAAAAGCTGTCAAACTTATTTCCGGATTTATCCCCTTCAGAGTTTAAAGTTTGCATGTTTTTAAAGTTAAACCTATCAACAAAAGAAATAGCTGAATTACTTGGAGTGCATCCGAACACAATAAACAATTACAGATCAAAGTTAAGGAAAAAATTTAATCTTCCTTCTGATGTCAGCCTATTTACTTTTTTATCAGATATAGAGTCCTAATTGATAAAGTGGTTTTTATTTTTTTTTAGATATTTTACCACATTGATGCACAAATGAAAATAATATTTGAAGTGTTTGTTTTTTGCCCCCCATTTTATGATAAATTATTTTAACATTTTTATGAAATAAAACTCCCATTACTACTAATCTAATAGATAAAGACTTAAATCATTGCTGTTATATTATTGTGATGGATAAAATGCACTATATTATATTTTTGTGATACAACTTAATAGGTTAAGAATATTAATTTATTGTCTTTGCAGATATGAGGGTTGTACCCCCAATTTATTAATTAATTTTAAAACCAATTTTATTATGAAGCATTTTTATATTATTTTAGTAGTTGCAATGCATTTTTCTCTTTTTAGCCAGGAAGTTAATACCCCAAGTCAATTCAGAAATGAAATGGGGCTTTTTGTAGGTATATGTAATAGCGGTACTGACGTACATAGCTGGGGCAAGGATGGATTAGGAATACTGCATGGTATAAATCTAGGTACAGGAGTTTTTTACACATACAAGTTAAATCAATCATTGGGACTTAGGTTTAATTATTTTGGAAGTCAACTATCAGGAGATGATAAAGATCTTGTAGAATTAGAGAGTCATCCACCGAGATCTTATACATTTTCATCTTACCTGAATGAGTTTAGTACTCTTGTTGAATGGCGCTATATAAGAAAGAAAGATAACAATGAAAATGAAGACATAACTAATAATCCTGTTTCACAATCAAATAATAAAACTAAAGTTCTTGGAGATTTGATTATTCCATATATATTTGGGGGAGTGGGAATGAGTTATACTGATCCAAAAGTCAACTGGGATGCTGATCCTCGACCGGAACAAAACAAAAAAGATCAGGATAAAGTAAAAAAGACTTATTTGCAAATTCCCTATGGAGCAGGACTAAAATATTTATTGAGTAAAAGTTTTACTTTAAATATTGAAATAAAAAGCATTCTTCCCTTAAATGATTATTTAGATGGAATTAGTTTTTCTGCTAATCCTGATAAAAATGACTCCTATATATTTCTAGGTCTTAGTCTTGGATATCAATTTTAATATCCCATGATTAGTCATTTTGTAATACTTAAATAAGTTAAAATAACAATTTTTTATAACCCTAAAATAACAACCAATGAATAATTTTTACAATATAGTTTTTATGTTTTTTTCATTTCTTTCGGCGTCAATGGCGCAAAATGAATTTATTACTACATGGCACACAAATACAAGCAATGAAAGCATTACTATCCCTACTTATCTTATTAATGGAACTACTTATAATTATGATGTGGATTGGGGAGATGGTAACACAGGATCGGGTTATACCGGAGATGCAACGCATACTTATACTAATGGCGGAGATTATCAAGTGAAAATCACCGGAACCTTTCCGCGTATCTATTTTAATAACGGCGGGGATAAAGATAAAATCATTTCAATAGACCAATGGGGAAATCAAGCATGGACTTCGATGTCTTCAGCTTTTTACGGATGTTCAAATCTTGCCGGTCAAGCAACAGACACTCCTGATTTATCTAATGTAACAGATATTGTATATATGTTTAGAGACGCAAATTCTTTTAATCAAGATATAAGTGGCTGGGATGTGAGTAATGTCAAGTATATTGGAGGCATGTTTTGGAATGCAAGTTCATTTAATCAAGATATAGGTAGTTGGAATGTCAGTAATGTACAAGATATGCAAGATATGTTTTATGGCGCAAGTTCATTTAATCAAGATATAGGAAGTTGGGATGTAAGTAGTGTAACAAATATGCCATATATGTTTTCTTTTGCAAGTTCTTTCAATCAAAATATAGGTAGTTGGACAGTAAGCAATGTAACGAGTATGGCTAGCATGTTTTGGAATGCAAGTTCATTTAATCAAGATATAGGTAGTTGGAATGTCAGTAGTGTTGCCAGTATGGCTTCCATGTTTTCAGGTGCAAGTTCATTTAATCAAGATATAGGAAGTTGGGATGTAAGTAGTGTTATCGGTATGTCATACATGTTTTCACATGCAAGTTCATTTAATCAAGATATAGGAAATTGGAATGTAAGTAATGTAACAGGTATGAACAGTATGTTTAGTTACGCAAGTTCATTTAATCAAGATATAAGCAGCTGGGATGTGAGTAGTGTTACCTATATGCCTAGTATGTTTTCTAACGCAAGTTCTTTCAATCAGCCAATAGGAGGCTGGGATGTAAGTAGTGTGACAAATATGTCAAGCATGTTTTCTAAGGCAAGTTCTTTCAATCAGCCAATAGGAGGCTGGGATGTAAGTAATGTGACAAATATGTCAAGCATGTTTTCTGACGCAAGTTCTTTCAATCAGCCAATAGGAGGCTGGGATGTAAGTAATGTGACAAATATGTCAAGCATGTTTTCAGGTGCTGATGTTTTTAATCAAAATATAGGCACTTGGGATGTCAGCCATGTGACAGATATGTCTTATATGTTTGAAAATGCTCAGGTATTTAATCAAGATATTGGTAGTTGGGATGTGAGTAACGTTACAAATATGTATTATATGTTTTATTATGCTCTGGCATTTAATAAAGATATAAGCAATTGGAATGTGAATAATGTCACTGATTTGTCATACATGTTTTATAAAGCTTATGCTTTTAATCAAAATTTAGGTAACTGGAATTTAAATAGCAGTGTAAATTTGTTACATATGCTGGATCAATCCGGTTTGGATGTTACTAATTATGACAGCACACTTATAGGTTGGGAAGCTTTGGGTATCTCCGGAAGGAGTTTAGGCGCTGCCGGATTGAGCTACTGCAATGGTCAAACGGCAAGAACCTCTTTGATCAATACTTATGGATGGACGATAACGGGGGATGTTCATAATTGTGCGATTCCGCTAACTATAATTGATTTTAAAGCGGAGTTGACAAATAATGAAGAAATTAAGTTGACCTCCATTATGGAATCAAATGTAAACATTGAATATATCATAATACAAAAATCTAACAATGCAATTAAATGGGAGCAATTATTAAAAACAAAAGCGATATTTAATAAAAGTGGATTTATCTATTTTGATGAATTAGACCCATTTCCTTTTAATGGTGTTAATTACTACAGATTAGCAATTATCAATCAAGATGGGGAAAATTCATTTTCCAAAATTATTAGTGTAAATAAGATAACAAAAGATAAAACTATTCAAATAGTTCCAAATCCTTCAAGTGATTATTTCCGTGTAGAAAATGCAGAAGGTGAAAAAATCACAATTTTAAATAATTTTGGAGAAATCTTAAAAATTCACGATAAATACAATGGTTCGGATATTGATATTTCAAATTATCCTGCGGGTATATATATTATAAGGATAGAATCAAAGTTTAATACGAAATCAATAAAAATACTAAAAGAGTAATATCTTTTATATTATTGGCTGTACTAAAAGGGGTAATTTTTTAAATTTTGGTAATTTTTTAATGAGGGTTTTAATTATAATAATAATAGTATTGATTTTTAATTCATTTTCTTTTGCTCAAAATGAATTTATCACAACATGGCGTACATCTTCTGCCAATGAAAGCATTACTATCCCTACAAAATCAGGATTGACATACAATTATGATGTTAATTGGGGGGATGGTAGTTCTACAAGTGGACATACGGGAGATGCCAGCCATGTTTATTCGGTAGCCGGAGATTATCAAGTAAAAATCACAGGTGTTTTTCCTCGTATTTATTTTAATAACGGTGGGGATAAGAACAAGATTATTTCCATAGATCAATGGGGAAATCAAGCATGGACTTCGATGAACGGAGCTTTTTACGGATGCTCAAATCTTGCCGGTCAGGCATCGGATAGTCCCGATTTGTCCGGTGTATCAACTCTGGCATTTATGTTTGCGTTCTGTTCTTCTTTCAATCAGAACATAGGAAACTGGACAGTAGATAATATAGTGAATATGAGCTGGATGTTTTATTCCGCCGGCTCATTCAATCAGGATATAGGTAACTGGCACACGGGTAATGTTACCGATATGTCCTATATGTTTTACGGAGCAAGTTCATTCAACCAAGATATAAGCAATTGGGATGTAAGCAAAGTGATTACAATGTCCAATATGTTTAATTCCGCCGGCTCATTCAATCGGGATATCGGAAGCTGGCAAACCGTTAAAGTCTCGATTATGTCCAATATGTTTTCATTTGCAGGATCATTCAATCAAGATATTGGTAATTGGGATGTAAGTAAGGTTACAAATATGAAAAATATGTTTTCAAATGCAAGTTCATTTAATCAAGATATAAGCAATTGGAATGTGAGCAATGTTACCAATATGAAGTCAATGTTTTGGCATAGTGATGTATTCAATCAAGATTTGAGTTCATGGGATTTTGGTAAGGTAACGGATATGTCTCAAATGTTTCAGAATGTCATATCATTTAATCAGAATTTAGGTAACTGGAATTTAAATAGCAATGTGAATTTATCATATATGCTGGATCAATCCGGTATGGATGTTACTAATTATGACAGCACACTTATAGGTTGGGAAGCTTTGGGTATCTCCGGAAGGAGTTTAGGCGCTGCCGGATTGAGCTACTGCAATGGTCAAACGGCAAGAAATTCTTTGATCAATACTTATGGATGGACGATAATGGGGGATGTTCATAATTGTGCGATTCCGCTAACTATAATTGATTTTAAAGCGGAGTTGACAAATAATGAAGAAATTAAGTTGACTTCCATTATGGAATCAAGTGTAAACATTGAATATATCATAATACAAAAATCTAACAATGCAATTAAATGGGAGCAATTATTAAAAACAAAAGCGATATTTAATAAAAGTGGATTTATCTATTTTGATGAATTAGACCCATTTCCTTTTAATGGTGTTAATTACTACAGATTAGCAATTATCAATCAAGATGGGGAAAATTCATTTTCCAAAATTATTAGTGTAAATAAGATAACAAAAGATAAAACTATTCAAATAGTTCCAAATCCTTCAAGTGATTATTTCCGTGTAGAAAATGCAGAAGGTGAAAAAATCACAATTTTAAATAATTTTGGAGAAATCTTAAAAATTCACGATAAATACAATGGTTCGGATATTGATATTTCAAATTATCCTGCGGGTATATATATTATAAAAATCAAATCAAATTCAAAAGAAACAACAAAAAAGATTCTAATAAATAATTAAATATTTTTAATAACCCTTTAAAACCAATATTATGAAAAGGAAAACTTTCTTAATAATTCTTTTTTTATTTTCTATCCATATGTTATCTGCCAAAAATTGGATTGGTGGTGCAGGAAATTGGAGCGTTGCTGCTAATTGGGATCCGTCAGGTGTTCCAACTGATACCGATGACGTAACTATTTTTAATGGAGATGTTACTATCGACATAGATGCTTTTGCACAAAGTATTATCTTTGAAGGAAACTCTTTGACAATTGATGGAGTCACTTTAACAATAGATAATTCTGCCGGGCATGGTTTAGTATGTAACGGAGGAGATTTCTTAAATGACGGTGGAGAGATTTATATTAGCAATACTTCAATGACCGGAATTTTAAATAAAGGAACAGGCTCTTTTCAAAATGACGGATCTATATATATAGAAGGTATTACGGGATCTTATGCAGGAATTGAAAACAGAGCTGATTTTTATAATACATTAGAAATAGATATTGATAATGTTGCAAATGGAAGTGGTATATATAATTATATTGGGACTCAGGTCTTTAAGAATGATGGAGGTGATATATATATCGCTTCCAATGATAATGTCGGTGGGCATGGTATTGACAATAGAGCAGAGTTTATTAATTCCGGGGGTATAATCAGCCTGGGCAGCGGTGCTACTATCTCATTAAATAGTATATATAATGAAGGCGATGCTGTAAAATTTAGTAATGAAAATAGTAGCAGTTTAAATGTTTTATATTGTGGCACAAACTATGCAGGAATAGACAATCGAAGTACATTTAGCAATACTGGTGATAGTGAAATTATATTCGGTCTCGATATTTATAGAGGCATAGACAATAATAATGGAACTTTTAATAATACTAGTGGCACTATTCAAAATCAAGATGCTTTCTCTGAATCATTGATTCTAAATCAAAATGGAGGGACGTTTAATAATAGCGACTATATTGTTTTTTCAGGAAACACTTTAGCTGATAAACCGGGAATAGAAAATAGAGCAACTTTTGTAAATAGTGGAATAATGGAAATTGAAGGTGTATCGGGACAAGGTATTTTGAATTATGACGCATCTTCTAGTTTCACCAACACCAATACTGGTCAAATATTAATGGCTCAAAATAATTCAATCCAGGCAATAGCACTTGAAAACAATGGAACTTTCTCTAATTTAAACAGCTTGGTTATTGGAGGTGGTGGATCACCAATCGATTCTCAAGGTATTTATCAATCAAGTACAGGATCTTTTACTAATAATGGTGGTGAAATATTCATAGAAGAAACTGCCCAACAAGCCATTTACAATAATGGGGGAACATTCGAAAATACTAATAATGGGAAAATCAGCGTCGGCATAAATAACCCATGCGAGGATAAGGGAATTGAAAATAGCGGAGTTTTTAATAATATGGCAACAGCAGAAATTGAAATTGATATAGTATCCTCTGAGGCTATTTATACCTCTGGAGGAACTTTTTCCAATTACGGAAATTATATTCATCGCTTTAACTCATATTGGGCAATTAGAGGTGTATCCGGTAGTGCTTTTATTAATAAATCAACAGGAAATATATTTTCTGGAGGAGAAATAGAAGGTGATTATTTTACAAATGAAGGGGCACTAAATCCCGGCAATTCTCCTGGTCGCCTCAAGATTAATAATAATTTTTATTCAAATGCAGGTTCAATTCTTAATATTGAATTAGGAGGTACAAATCCTGAATCTCAATACGACCAGATTGAATTTTATAATCTTTCTTCTGATGATATTTCAAATACCGATTTGGTTGTAACATATATAAATGGATTTGAGGCAGGAGAAGCCAATTGCTTTGATATAATAATTGGGGATGGGTATTCAGGCACTTTTAATTCAATCACAAGACCTACACCACCTATAGGATTTGTTTGGGTTGATTATTATTCAGCAACAAAATATACAATGTGTCTTGAAGCGGCTCTGCCTTTAGAAACTATTGATTTTACAGCAAATATTGAGAAAGGGTCAGTTTTACTATCTATTTTACTGCAGAGTATTCCATGGACAAAGAATATTGTCATTCAACGAAGCACGAATAATATGACTTGGAAGACAATAAACACAATCGAAACTCCGACCAACAATCAGGATCCTATTTTAATCTACGACAATTCACCATTTCAAGGAATTAATTATTATCGCTTAAAATTAGAAAACCTGGATGGAGAAATAGAATATTCTTACACTATTCAGATATTTGTAGCGAAATCTACTATATTATATCCAAATCCTGCTCACGACATGATTAAAATTAACACTTCTGAAAATAATGATAAAATTATATTATACAATACTAAAGGTGAAGAGTTGTTGTTACGAAAAATATCTAAAAACACATTTGATGTTTCCATATTAGATAAAGGGATATATTTTTACATTGATGGTAATACCGTTAAAAAAATTATAATAAATTAATCTAATTTGAATATGCGATAAAATAAGATAATGGTTAACAATGTTTGGTGTTTTTGATTTTTCAGTTGGGGTACAGCATTCGTTTTCCTTAAGCTTGACTCTTATGTAGTTGATAGATAGAAATATTGTTATTCCTAATCAAATTTGTGATTCTGTAAACTTTTTTTCTATTTCACCATCTTGATAACGGTATGGTATAAAATCCAATAATCAATAGATGGTAAGGTGTCATGACACACTCTATTGAAATCGTTTAGGCGCAAATCTATCAGTTTCTAATCACAAACTCGGCATCTTTTATATCTAGATTATCAGTTTCGTCGATTAGATTGTAAAAAACTCCATAGAAATTACCTTTACTGGAAATATTTCCTTCAGATGCTAATTGATTGTCAATTTTGATTTCTATATTGCCACCATTCCCCTCTTTACCTTGGTAAACAGTTCCATTGTATTGAATAGTAATGTCTTTATTTATGCTATAGCTTCCTATCCCATTGTAATGGTACAATGAAAGCTGCAAAATTGGATTGTCGGAATTATCATAAGGTACAAGTCCAAACACTTCTAATAAACTTCCGCCTTCAACTTTTTTAGAGCTTACTGCTTTTCCATTAATTTTTGCTTTAAAATATGAGTTTTCTTCAACGATTGGATTATCATCTTCGTTTTTATTGCATCCATAAGCACTTATCATCAGCACTGCTAAAAGAATTATACTTAATATTGATTTTGTTTTCATGTTTTATGATTTTTATATTTTAAAATTGAATTATATGATTTAATATCAGTCTTTTATACACCTTATCGAATTTCCCACTACTTTGTTTGAAGCGCAATGTGTGGATACATTATCTGCTCCTTTGGTAAAATAAAATTTACACGCTCTCTTTTGATCTGAAGGAGTAGTCGAAGTCCAAATATCACCGGCGTCGGAAGCAACCGGGCTAAATCCTCCTTTAAAAGTTCGGTCACCTCCAAGTTCAAAATTGAAACCGGAGTTGCCACCAATTTGCAATCTTTTCCCACCAATTTGGTTCCCCCCGACAGACTCTACTAAATCAGCAAATTCAGCTTTTGAAGGTATATGCCAGCCATCCGGACAGATACCTTGTGATCCTTCGGTAGAATTGTAATTCATCATTTCATTCCAATCATATAATCCTCCGTATATTGAAAAATTTGAGGTGTCATTATCATAAGCATATTTTTCGACTATGCCATTATTAGATACATCAGAATGTCCCACCGCTGAATTTTCATAAATACTTTCCTTATAAACTCCAAAATTAAGATTTTTTGCCATCCAGCATTGACTTCCTATTTGAACGGTAGGATATGATTGTCCATCTCTTGAATCGATAAAGTCTTCTCCACAAGTAGTCGGTTTATTACCATTACCGAACTCAACCCAGGATTCTCCATCACAAAATTCCATTGTTTTATCTTCAGAATTGTATCTAATCATTCCCTCTGTAGTTTCATTGCAAGCCAAATTCATATCAAATTGCACGCCATTTCTTGAAAAAATAGCATAAGGAACCGATATCATCTGTGAGATTCCCATATCGGTATATTCACCCTCATTGTTTATATCGATCTGCACCTTCAAGAAATATTTGGCAGTTCCCCATTTGATATTTTCGAACGATCCTGATACATTATTGCCTTCTCCAATTCGAAAATTTAATATCCCAAATTTATTTGTTGTCAACGAGTGAATTTCTGAATAAACACTCTCACTTAAGATATTTGATTTGAGAATTGATATTTTTATTTTGACCGGAGTATTTTTTATTACATTGCCCGATGAATTTCTAGCTACTGCTTGATAATTGAATTTATAAGGTGTCTGTGATTTAATAGAGAAAACTAAACTTACCAAGAGAAATAAAATGATTGTTGACTTTTTC
>JALSPK010000086.1 GCA_026986005.1 Saprospiraceae bacterium | reverse complement strand
TATAATTATTCGGCAAGAGATTAGGAGATCTTTTGCTCTGAGGCGAGGTCAAATATGTAAAATGGAGTTTTTTTATTGGAAAACCGCCTTTAAATGGCATCGCAAATTTATTTGCGACAAGGTTGTGGTTTTCAAATCCGGCTTTGAAGTCATGCTATCGCATGCTTTCAAGTCCTAAATGGCGTTTCAAATTTATTTGAAACAAAGAAAACCCCAGCGGAACTTGCCGATACGTAAGTGCCGGGTAAAAGAGGTGATAAAACAAATAAATACTTGCATAATCAATTATTTTATAGTAGCTTTGAGGATTAATTGGCATTTCCCCACATAGCCGAAGTGTAGATTATTTATTTTTTTTAACCTATATAATTATGTAATTATGAAAAACTTTATTAAATTTCACTCACTCGCCCAGCAGGATCTTAGTGATTCTGTTTTTGCCGCTTGTATTTATTTTTAGTGCGTCGTTATTACTTGGTCAAAATCCTTTTCCTATAAGTGTTGAAACATGTCAAGGTCCTATTAAAATGAATATTTATCATACTATTGAACCTGCTGATGATTGCGGGGAGTTAGAATTAAATTTCAGTTATGAGATTGTTCAAGGTCAGGATATATTTATGGGGTTTGACTCAGTATTATGGGGTGACTTTAATAATTTAGGAGAATATGTTTGGCAATGGACATACAATCATCCTGTTTATTTAACGCCTGTATCTATTCAAAAAATCGATCTTCATATTGCCTTTACTGTTTTATGTGATTCTCCCTGTAGTCCTTGTGCTGAAGATCATCATTTTACAATTCCTAATGATTGGGAATCTGATAATATGGTTTGTGTTTCATATTGTTCTTCCGCAATAAGTTATTGTGATATGATGGCACCAGTTCCTGATGTCCATAAGGAAGGATTTAATAAAGTTATGGGAGAAATAGTGGGTTTTAAATATAATACTTCAAATGGTACGTCAATTGATGTTTATCAAGACCAAAACAACGCTGAAGGCATTTTTCATTTTCCCTACTATACGCATGTATCTCAACAATGTGGTTATCCCCCGAATATTTATCATTTTGCTGAAGATATGAATAAATTTTTAAATTTGGCAAATACATCTAATAATCCTAATTATGACCGGTTTTTCGGTACTGCTCAGTGGGCTCACACTTATGGCGTTAACGGAGATTTATGTAAACTCAATTTGTTTTTTGTCAATACGGGAGTTAGAATAACTTTGTTGTGGGTGGATCAATATGAATTTAATAAACCGGAGTGCCTAATCGGTGATTTGTTTATTCCAGAAATGCCTGCAAATCTTAATCCTAATTTTCCTGTGGTAGATGATTGTTTTTATAACTTGGGTCATAATGAAATGAGTAATTTGGAAATTGATAATAATCCGGTTAATAAATCTGATAAATACGCTTTATATCAGCAAGACCAAAAAGCCAACGAAATATTTTGCTACCCCACATTTACAAATGATTTTGTAAATATAGTAACAGGAGATGCATTGAAAATCGAACTAATTGATATAAACGGGAGACTATTGTTTTCAAAAAAGATGTTATCTTTGAATAATAAAATAACTTTTGATATCAGGAAATACAACAAAGGATTATATTTTTTAAGAATTAGAAATGAAGAAACAAACAGTACTTATATTGAAAAAGTGCTGAAGCAATAATGTGTTTTTTTAACGACGATGATAAAGGAGTTATTTTAGTAAATGGACAACTCCTTATCTGTAAAAAAAATAAATGATTCAAATAAGAGAAATAACTATGATAAAATACAGATTTATAATTTTTATTATTTTTATATCGGCAAGTATGCACGGACAGATTAATAAAATCATAAATCACGATTCTAATTTACTTTATATGTTCGGTACACAAGTGTCGATAAGTAACAATATTGCTTTAGTGGAAAGAAGAAGAAATCCTAATCATGATAGTTTGAATAGGATTCCTAAGTATTACGTTTTAAAGAAAACCGGGAAAAATTGGAAGGAAATTCAAAATTTTCAAAATAAAAATTTTCTCCATTCAGGTAACGGCATATCTATTTATAATAATAAATTTGCAATTAGAACAGCTTGTAAAGTAGGAGACACATTGGATTATGTATTGATATATGAATTAAATAATGCAGGTAAATTTACTCCCGCAGATACAATATACAAAGAGCATGAATCTATAAAATTGCCCACTATATACAAAGATTGGATATTGTATAGGACACAAAGTAAGGAGACCTCAGAAAAATTTATCAATACCTATATATTTTATCATTATGAAAATAATCATTGGGTACGTAAAAATCAATTTGAATCAATTAATTATGGACTTTCTAACCCGGAATCTTATAGGTTTTCTATAAGAGATAAGTTTGCAGTAGTAGGGGAACCTAATAACTCAGTTGATTCAGGTAAAAATAATGGACGGGTGATTATTTTTAGATTGGTTGATGATAGATGGCAACTTTTTCAAACAGTTTATCAACCCGACCCTTACTCATCAAATAGTTATTTCGGCTTAAATGTATCAATTTCTCCTGATAATAAGTTTATTGCAATCTTTGGAGGTAGAGATAGTACATATAAAGGTAATGGCCATGATAAAACCCATATTTATATTTATAGATATGTAAATGATGAATTTGAATATTTTCAAAAGATAAATGGTTTTGAAAGTGATTCTATTACCATTAACGTGGGTTATAGCTTTGATTTCAGTAATGAGATATTATTAGTAAGCGATAAATATTTTAATTATGAAAGTTCTAAAGAAGGAATTGTTGTTGGTTATAAATATAATGGAGAAAAGTGGGTGATACACAATAAAATATATCCGCCTTCTTCAGATACATTGTATTATGGTTTTGGATCGGATTTGCAAGCAGATGGTGAGAGGGTAATTGTTGGAGCACCTCATTATGGCACAGTTTTGGAGAATTATTCCGGTGCTGCCTACATCTTCCAAATTCCTGCCCGGGACACTCTCTGGGCCGAGATATGTCAGGGACAGAGCTATACATTCAATGATACCGTGATATATGATGAGGGGCATTATACGGATACCTTGCTGGCTTCGTATGGAGTGGATAGCGTGGTGCAGCTATATCTCACGGT
>JALSPK010000085.1 GCA_026986005.1 Saprospiraceae bacterium | reverse complement strand
ATTTATCCTCTGTACTGCCAATATACACTCCCTGTTTTCTGCTTGGAGCTCTTCTGCTACAGTTGGCACTACAGGTGAATATTGCAATTCATTAAGTACGCTCTCTGCCTGCACATACATACTGTGTCTGACATAAAACGAATACAGTTTTACTTTCCAATAGTCCCCATTCAAGGATTTCAATACTTGTTCTATTGTTGTCAGATCATCTGATTCTTCTTTAGCTTGCAACCACTTAGAATATATTTGCCCAATGCCTGATTCTATTTCACGATATTCTTGCCTTTTACTTTCATCCAACGGATTGGATTTGTATTGCGCCAATGCCGCATTATAGTCTCCTACCATTGCCGCCATACTTGCCGTATAGGATATGGAATCATCTACCTCCTCACATCTAACCATATCACTTACTCCTTGTGAATGATGCCATGCTTGATAATTGTTTTGATTATTAGGCACTGTCTCCGCAGGAGGATTATATTCGAGTATCCAATACTTAAAAGGATTGCAGTTTGTCCAGTACATATCGTTGGTTATACCGCTAAAATAATTGTTAGCAGGTTGATTTATACCTCCGATATTGTCTTTCACCGTAGTATTGTATCCGGTTATATCATGAGGATCTGTAGTCATGCCACCCAAACCGGTTGCGACAAAAGTATTGGACAAAAATCTGGAATTGGAATTTTCCCCTGTATAATAAATGCCATCATACAGCGTACCATACATATCATTGCAATTTGTTTCATTATATCCAGTTCCGGTTTGGCGGGAAATCACACCATAAGCATGTGTATTAAAATTATTATTTTGGATATTGCATTCATTTTCTTCATCCAATAATACACCTCTCCAATTAAATAAAAAGCTATTACTTTCAATATGAGAAAATGTATTTCCGGAAAGTTCGACCCCTGCAAACCAATTATCTTCAAAGATATTGTTGCTTTTTATTTGAATTTTTGAAGCACCGGGAGTCTCTGTAGTAGCCAAGACACCTCTTTCACAATTGCTAAAAACATTGCCATATTCCACATTGTACTCGGCATCTATAGAGTTCATTCCCCAGGTAAAGCCATCAAAGGTACAGCCATTGAGAATATCAATTCCTTTGCATGCCCATATTGAGATTCCTGTATTCTCCCCCGTAAAATCACAATGACTCACATAGCTTTTGTTTTCATATTCATACTTCATAAATTCTATTCCCTTCCAGCAGTTTCTAAATTCGGTATCGTCGCATTGTACCACGCCTCCCCAATCTTGATCTGTCCATTGTCCAAAATAGTTCGTCGATATACCGATATGTGCATTTTCGATAATAGCACCATTCATAGTATATACCTTACCTGCATTAGCTTGACTATCATCGTCACTATGACCTTTTACTATTATTCCTTGCCAGTTGCAATAATCAGAACCCAAATGACCACCATCCACCAAAAGTTCTCCTCCTGAAAATCTTTCATTACCTTTTTCAACAACTATGTGAGATTCAGGGGACAAAAACACTCTATTTTTTATTGTCAACTTTCCTCCTCTTTCTATATAGATATTTTTAGCAACTATTTCATAAGGTTTATAACTATTATCCCAAACTATATCTTGCCCAGGATGAATAATAATATCATTACCATTATTTTCTTGGATTCCATTTACAAAATCCTCATCCCAATAATCAAAATCTTCATAAAGAATATCTTTGTCTTCATCAGGATTGATAAAGTAATATTTCTTTTCATCTGTATCATTGACTATTGATGATACTCTTATCTTCAATGGATAAGCTGCAAAAATATCATAATCGACCGTAAAAGTTTCCCCACTCGTATTGAATGAGTTAATAATATCTCCATTATTATCTATTACTTCTACAGTATAATTTAGTTTATCAAAATCAATAATACAATTATAATAAGCTCCAACACTGTATTCTCTACTCATTTTGCATGCTGCCTCATCAAAGATTTCGTCTGTCTTTTCTTTAATCTCAACAAAAATTTCATCAGGATCACATTTTACAGATACATCATCAATAAAAAAATGAGGAACGGTAATCGAACTACAATCAGAATTGCAAAGCTTTGTCTTTATTATCAGCTGATAAGCCGTTGATGGATCCTCGTCTTCATCTTCAGGAATATAATCGTTTTTCAACATTGCAGTATCACTATGCCAAAGAGTATCATTAGCTACTTGCACAATACCACTATACGGTTTATAATAATCTGCAAATCTAATGAACTTACATGTATCATTATTATTTACAGGGATTTCTTCATCCTCGACTCTATATCCTACAATTAATTTATCAGCATCAGGCCTTAATTCATTTATGAAATTAAACCTTGATTTAAAACTGACAACATACCACTGCCCTATTCCAAAGTATAATCTGTTAGGATCGTTAGAATTACTATTAAAATAACATATACCACTCCCAAGTGGTCTTGCGTCATCGCAATTTCCTTGATTATTATAATGCAAATTATTGCCATTAGCAGATATCTCCATAGCATTATTTCCTGAATATGCATCTTTTACAGGCGTATATAGTATACATGTATCGGTACACCTAATATCCATATAACCGGGATAAAGATTATATGGTGTCCAATATTGAACATAATTGTTATTCAAAGCTTCTCCCGGATTATCACAATACTGCATTTGAGGAGTGTTATTATCCTCAAAATCTTCAAAAAAAATATTCTGAGAAGTTAATCCTGATAATAATCCAACTAACAAGATTAACATAATTATATATCTATTATTCATTTGTTTTATTTTTTAAATTTTTGTGTAAATTATATTTAAAAATTTTTATAAAAAATAGAGCTATTTCCATTACCTTTACCTCCCACGATAATTAAGTGGGAGGGTCTGTGATAAATACAAGGTTCTACTAAAACCAAGATTTAGCGGTAACAGACTCTCTTTTTTTTACTTGCCCTGCTTACTATAAAGCCTCACGGGGACTTTTTCTTTCTCTTGCCTACAGACAAGCTCTCTACCATAATGTCGTACCTACGGCACTCAATGTATTTTAATACTTCACTTGCTCTCTACCATATTATCGTCCCCAATGCAAGCTTGGGACAAGCGCCTACGGCACTTTCTTTTGTTTCAAATAAA
>JALSPK010000084.1 GCA_026986005.1 Saprospiraceae bacterium | reverse complement strand
CAAGCAGCAGTGTTACAGTGCTATCGCAACCGTGGATATTGAGTGTATCATAGCGGTATATACCGCTTTTTGTGTATATACTATCATGCCAGATATAGCTTTCGCAGGCTGATGTTTGCAGAGTACTATCACTTGGCTTGTTGATAACGATATCAAGGGTCACAGTGCTATCGCAACCGTATTGTGTCACGGTATCAAAGCTATATATACCACTTGAGTACAGGGTATCGCCTTGCCAGATATAGCTGTCGCATACCGTATCTTGCAGCATGGTATTTTGTGACTCGTGGATAGTGAGATTGAGCACAACGGTACTATCGCAGCCGTGGATATTGGTAGTATGATAAGTGTAGCTGCCGGATTGGGTATAACTGCTATCTTGCCAGGTATAGCTATCGCAGGTACTGACTTCCATGGTATCTTTATCAGGCAAGTGTATGGTCAGATCAAGGGTGATTATACTATCGCATCCTTGTGCGTTTTGTATGATATATGTAGCCGTATCGCCGCTTTGTGTATAGGTATTGCCGTCTATCCAGGTATAGCTTTGGCAGGTATCTACCATTTGGATATATGTAGTGGTAGGACATTGGGATAATTTTAAAATAAAAACATCTTGACCTCCTCCTTCATGCACTTCTAAGTTAATTGTATCATGTTCAAACTCAAAATATTTGATACCTGAAAAAGTGCCGGTAAGATAAATGTTTTGTGATCTGTCAATATGGATTGAATAGCCTCGCATACTACCACCACCATGGCTATTTTTACTACTTTTAGCCCATACAAAATCACCATTAACGTCTAATTTTGAAATAAATATATTTTCCTGCAACCAAGCTATTGTACCACCATTAATAATATATACTCCAGGACCTGGATCAAAATCTCCTTCTTCCCGATATAATCCGGTTGAATACACATTTCCATATTTATCTACCTTTACAGAAAAACCTTCATCAACCTCTTTCCCACCCATATTTCTTGCCCATACAAAACTACCATTAGCATCCAACTTTAATATAAAAATATCTTCGCGACTAATCGAAATAGTGGTATTTGCACTCAAGTTGTAAATGCTAACTCCTGGATCAAAATCAACTATACCCTCAAAAAATCCTGTTGTATAACTATTACCGGTTTTATCGGTTGTAATTGAATATCCTCTATCATCGCCTATTCCTCCAATACTTTTTGCCCAGATAAAATTGCCATTGCTGTCCAATTTGGAAATAAATATATCATTTGATGGATAAACTGAAGCAGCCTCAGAACTTAGATTAAATACACCTATCCCGGGATCAAAATCTACTGTCCCTCTATAATAGCCTGTTGTTAACACATTACCATTATTATCAGTACTAATAGCCAATCCATAATTAGCATTGCCATTTATACTTTTGGCCCAAATAAAATTCCCGTCATCATCCAATTTCAAAATAAATGTATTTACTGAATTTGAAGTTAAGTTGAATATACTTATTCCTGGATCAAAGTCTACTTTTCCACCATATTGTCCTGTAATGTATAAATAACCATTGCCTATTGCCATTGATCTTGCAACATCAACGCCTGATTCTCCTATGTTTTTGACCCATAGCATATTGCCGTCAGTATCTAATTTTAAAATAAATATATCTGTGTGACCGGCCGAACTTAGATTGTAAATACCCGGTCCGGGGTCAAAATCAGCTGTATTTTCAAAAGCACCGCATACATATACATTGCCGTATTTATCTACTACAATACCATAACCTATGTCAGCATAAGGAAATGATACATTTGAAGACAATCCTCCAATACTTTTTGCCCAGATAAAATTGCCATTCTTATCAAATTTTGAAATAAAAATATCAAATTCACTATTTGATGTCAGAATATGTACACTCGGACCAGGGTCAAAATCTCCTGTCCCTTCAAAACTACCAGTAATATATACATTTCCATCATAATCAACATCAACTGAACGTCCATAATTTAAGAAATTACCCCCAAAAGTATTACCTCCAAAAGTTTTACCCCATTCAATGTTTTGGGCTAATAATGGATAGTTTAGAAAGTTTATAGCAATAAAAAATAAGATTATTTTTCTCATTATTACAATTTAAAACCTTCAAGGTTTTAAAAACCTTGAAGGTTGGATAAGTAGGTTACAATTTGATCATTTTTACAAATGAAATGTCTCCATTGTTATCTGTATATTTTATAAAGTAAATACCTTGTGAAATATTAAGTTTTATCCTTTGAATTGAACCTTTGAACTCACCCTGTATTATCAATTTGCCTGATGAGTCATAAATTCTATATGCGGTCTGTTCCATAGTTGATCTTAATAATACCTCATCTGAACTAAATGGATTCGGAATCACCAATAATTCTCCGGAAACGCTACGTCCATCAAACCTGTTGGATTTTTCTGATTCATCATCTTGTTCTCTGTTCTCGATTTCCTGCTGCGACATGCAGTTAGGTTTCGGAATGTAAATGATTTTATTGCATGCAGGATCATTGCATGGGCAATCTTCTTCTTTTGGACACACCGAAACCATCAAATAAATATCACTATCAAATGTACCAATACTCCAAAGTCCATTTGACAATGCCCCCCACTGGATTGGATTATCAAGAAGTTCAGAAAAACTATAACTGATACAAGCTTTTTCTTCATTATCATTTATACCGCTAATATCAACAAGGACATTATATCCAGTATATTGCTGCATTCGTTCATCAAAAATACATTCCATTTCTTCTACATAAACATCTAAGTCACAATCTTCAGAGCATCGCATTGGAGGACAGATAGTAAACCCGGAGATACAGTTTAGATTGTTTGGATCCTGCAAACCAAAAACTATACATCCTGGCGGATTAAAGCTAAATCCTCCAATTATATGATTTTCATTATATGAATACTGATCAGATCCTCCGAGAGTTAAATTATTTAAATTAAAAATTAAAGGATTAAAAGCAGGAGAATTCTGATTTGGCACTTTAATTGTAAAGCTCCAAGTATCATCTTCAGGAGGATTTGAAATACATTCAACATTTCCGATTTCCGCATCTCTAAATTCCTCGCATCCGGAGCAATAATCGGGTGCTTCTATATATTCCGTAAAGTTACATCCGGGTAGATTAAATTC
>JALSPK010000083.1 GCA_026986005.1 Saprospiraceae bacterium | reverse complement strand
ATATAGAGGATATCACTTTGAATGCTAATTTTGGCAATATATGTGGATATACGCACAATGATTTATTGACGGTATTTGAGGATCATTTGAAAGGAGCAGATATGGAAATGGTCAAATTGTGGTACAACGGATATAATTATTTTGGCGAAAAAGTATATAATCCATTTGATATACTACTGTTTATTTCAAACAATCATGAATATAGCAATTATTGGTGTGAAACAGGTAACCCGTCATTTTTAATAGAAATGCTAAAAACAGGAGAATATTATATACCCAATATTGAAAATTTTGTTGCAACCAAAGAGATTCTTAATACATTTGATGTTGATAATATCGAATTGATAGCATTATTGTGGCAAACCGGCTATTTAACAATAAAAGAAAGGATAGTTGATGACTTGGGAGTTAATTATCGATTGGGAGTTCCAAACAAGGAAATTCAATTGTCTTTAAATAGTTTGTTTATTACTTATTTGACAACACAAACGACTCAAAAATTGGGATTTCAAAGGAGTTTGTTGAATATGATTAAAAATACTGACTTGGAAGGGCTAAAAGAAGCTCTTTATAAACTTTTTGCATCAATTCCCTATAACAATTTTACCAATAATAATCTACCTGAATATGAAGGTTATTATGCTAGTGTGGTATATGCATATCTGGCAAGTATCGGTATGACTATTATCCCCGAAGATGTCTCTAATCTCGGGCGCATAGATTTGTCACTCCAATGCCAAGATAAAGTCTTTATCATAGAATTCAAAATGTCCGAAACGGCTACCGGATCTGCTCTGAAACAAATCAAAGAAAAACACTATTACGAAAAGTACAGGGATTATGACAATATTTATCTCGTAGGTATTGAATTTAGCAAGGAGAAAAGGAATATTGTGGGTTATGAGTGGGAAAAAGTTTGAAAATATCAGTTTTAAGGTTCAAAGTGAAAAAGATAAAAAGAAATTTAATTACGAATTAAATGATATATTGTAGATTTAAGTGAAATATTCTACCCCTTTGCCACTGCCAGTGGGGGAATTTTCCGGAAAGAAGTCGTGAGACCTTTGCCTTGGAGAGAGAAGAGCAAATATCCGAATTTTAAGGGATTTTGTCCCGATTTCGCAGAGCAACGGAGAAATAGGGAGTTAGAGGGTAGCAGTTTGGCATCAGTTCGAACTTGTATACAATATTGTTTCGCAACGCGCAAAATTTGTTAATTACTTTAAAACAACATTAGAGCCTTATATATATTTAGTGATACTGAAATTGAATTTCGACAGCTCCTCCATTATTTATAGATTTAGTAAAGTATACTTCATCAAAAGATGTCAACATGGCTTCAATTTCCTTTTTTAGCGCTCCAACACCTTTGCCATGTATAATAGTAATACTTAATTGTTTACGTTTAATACTCTCAAGTATAAACTCTTTTGCTTTTTTTATTTGGAATGAAATTATAAGTTCCGCTCTTTCATATTGCATCTGCGGAGAAAGTTTTTCAATATGTAAATCTATAATATTTGAGTATTTCTTATGTGATTCACTTCTGGGTTTATTTCTTTTTAATATATATTTGCTTTTAGGTATCTCCTCTTCTGCCAACAATTGTATATCAAACAAATCACACAACAATACTTTGTTATCGAATCTAATTTTTGCTTTTTTATTAAATTCGCCTTCAAACTTGCCTATTTTACCTGATGAGACAATTTTAATCCAATCTCCTATCCAAAAATCTGACATTATAACACTTTTTTCAGTAAGGGGCATTTCAAAACCTTGCATTTTCATACCAAAGTCTAAAGCACATAAAAATAACTTATCCAATAAACAATCAAATTAAAAATCCCTTTAACCTAATATCAAAACAACAAAAATAATGTCAAAATTTTAATAATCTACTATTTCATCAGTTTTATGCTAAAAAAAATGCTGTCGACACATATCTTTTGTACATTATGCGTACATTTGTATTCGGTATCCGCACGAAAACAAATAATAAAGAGATTACTAAACAACAATAATGTATGAAACTTAGCGTGTCAGATTTTCTAAAAAAGTCGGAAACTATTCCGGTTATTGATGTGAGAACACCTGCTGAATTTGAGCAAGGTCATATCCCCGGATCCTTTAACATTCCTCTCTTGAGTAATGAGGAAAGAACAATTGTAGGTACGCTATACAAGCAAAAAGGTAAAGAAAAGGCATTTATAAAAGCATTGGAATTTAGCGGTCCCAATATGGCTGATTTTGTACAAAAAGCTAAGAAGATAGCAACAACTTTTAATGTAAACAAACTACTTGTTTATTGTTGGAGAGGAGGTATGAGAAGTAGTAGTATGTCATGGTTATTTAATAGTGCAGGTATCGAATCATATGTTTTGGATGGTGGATACAAAAACTATAGGAGACACATCCGTGAATCATTTCAAAAACCAATTGATTTAATAGTCCTAGGGGGCTATACAGGAAGTGGCAAAACAGAAATACTAAAGTACATTTCAAATACAAATCAGGTAATAGATCTAGAGGCAATCGCACATCATAAAGGTTCAGCATTTGGATTTATCGGACAAGAAAAACAACCTACCAGTGAACATTTTGAAAATATTTTTGGTAAAATCTGGCTTAAATTAGATTTTGATAAAGAATTATGGCTCGAAGATGAAAGCAGAAATATTGGTAGTGTGTATTTACCTGAAGAAATATACAAAAAAATAAGATCTGCACAAGTTATATTTATTGATATTCCGATCGAAGAAAGAATAAAAAGACTTATCCGTGAATATTCTAAATTTAAAGATGAGTATATTGAATTTGCTTTGGAAAAAATAAAAAAAAGAATCGGAGGATTAAATTATAAGATAGCGTCAGAAGCCTTGAAAGAAAGTAATTATTACCAAGTTGCAAAAATTGCACTGAAGTACTATGACAAAGCATACTCCTATGGAATTAATAAGAGAGAAAAACGATCAATACATTCTATAAATATTCCAACTGACGACCCAAAGCACTCGGCAAAAATAGTATTAGATTTTTATAACAGTTTTAAAAAAGCATAAAAATTTGCTCTTTTTTTTTTACAATTTGAATAAATAATATTTTTTTAATAACTTTATGACTAAATATTGAAATAGTTCTTAAAAAGAATAAAGATTGTTAATTAATAAAACAAATCAAATGGAATACAATATTACTAATTTAGAGTTAATAACAAGCGGTCAAGAACGTAGTTTTCTTGAAGAAAATGTCGAGAGGTTTATAAAAAAAATGTCGATTATACCAAAAAAATACAGGAAATCGAATACAATTGATATTGTATTATCAAATAATGAATTAAACCAATTATCTATTCAGGTATCTGCAATTTTGTTTTCAGGAGAAGTAAATATAAAGAAAGCCGGTAATACATTGAAAGAAATAGTCCCAAAGGTTTTTGATATATTCACCTTAGAAATGGCAAAAGAATTAGAAAATAATAGAAAGCAATTCTCAATAAAACAAAGAAATGCTTTTCTTAAATCAACAGCTTTGGACAATGATTATCTATTAAATCTTGATAAAAAAGATAAAAACAAGTTATTTAATTCATTGATCCCAATTTTCCTCAATGGATTAAAAGGCTATATAAAAAGAAGAATTATCTCAGCAAAAAGAGCCAAGATAAAAGCATTGCTCAATGTAGATTATAAGGATATAGTAAATGAGGCAGTGTTGAGATCTTACGCTAAATTTGAAAATGAAATTGAAAATATAAGGTATTTGAATATTTGGTTAATTCAAGCAGCAGATACTGTTTTAAATGAAATTTTAGATAATTCAAAAGCTGAAAATTTGAGCTATGAAGAGCTTGTCAACAAGGAATTGGGTGGTCTAGAAGAGGATTTTACTGTTGATGGAGGTGGACACATAGTAATGACAGAAGAATTGGATGAATATGAAGATTTGGGAATAGAAGAGATCATTTTAGTTTCAAAAGGAGAAAATGATTTTGTTGAAAATTTAGATGTAAGCAAAAGCAAATTAAAGGATAAAATATATGATGAATTAATCAAATTGCCCTTGAGGTATCAATCAATATACGACCTTTACTTTTTTGAACATTTGGATTTTGATGAAATAGCAATCATAAAAGACATGAAAGCGATTGAAATTGAAGCGATAATTATTTCGATCAAAGATCTTCTTACAGAAAAATTATTTGATTGAATGTTAAAATAATCCGAATATAAGTGTCTTTTATTAAAACAGACGTCTTAATAAGGTAATTGTATTCGAGGTTTTATCAAAACAAAAAAAACTGAGATATTGATTAAGTTCTTTAAAGCGATTTTTAACAAGATATCATTTGCAAAAATATCTGATGAGGAATTGGTGAAAAAATATCAAAATTCTTCCAATACTAAGTATTTTGACATTTTGTATCAAAGACACAGCAGTAAAGTTTACGGAAAGTGTTTATCAATGCTCAATAATGAAACTATGAGTAAAGATGCACTCCAGGATATCTTCTTAAAGGTCTTGTTAAACATTTCTAAATTCAACTTCAAATCCAAGTTTACTACTTGGGTATATTCGATTACATACAATCACTGTATTGATGTAATCCGAAAAGAAGGTAAATTGAAATTTGAAAAAGAAGAATATTCGATGTACTCTGAAAAGATAGATACAAATGATGCAATACATGAAGAAGAAGAATTATTAAAAATAAAAGTTCATAACTTGGAGGTAGTTTTAGACTCTATCCCCATAAAAGATAAAGCTGTTCTCCTGATGAAATATCAGGGAGGATTATCTATCAAGGAAATGTGTTCTATGTTAAATAAATCTGAAAGCGCTGTGAAAATGGGAATAAAAAGAGCCAAAGAAAAATGTATAAGAAAACACAAAGAACTTTTTAAATAAACATAATATGCGAAATAAAAATAATTTTAGGCAACTTGAAAATTTAAAAATTAAAAAGCATGGTGAAGCACCAAAAAAAGTTCTTGACAATATTGAACAAAACCTTGTTTTTTTTAAAACAATAGGACAAACAATTGAGCTGTTTACCGATAAATTTATTAAGACCTTTATAAAAATGAATGGTTAAAAAAAATAACATAAAATGATAAATCTATTTAATTGGGAAGGAACGAAATACTTAAGTGATATGTTGGGGAAATTTTTTTCGATAGCTCCAAACATAATTTCAGCTATCATTATATTAATTATTGGAATTTTAATTTCAAAAATTATTTCAAAACTAATAGTTAAAATTCTGAAAAAAATAAAGATTGATAAACTATCCGAGAATCTGCAAAAGATAGATTTTATCGAAAAATTAAACTTAGAGATAAAGCTCAGTTTAATCATCGGAAAGTTCATATATTATTTTATGATTTTGATATTTTTAGTCATTTCAACAGATATATTAGGAATGCCTATTATATCAAATCTCATAGTGGGAATATTTAATTTTATTCCAAATCTATTGGTAGCGTTATTATTACTGGTTTTCGGCATATTACTGGCAAACTGGATGAAAAATATAGTATTTACAGTTGCAAAATCTCTTGGATTACCTTCAGCATCTATCATATCCAATTTAGTATTTTATTTTATTTTTATAAATGTTTTAATCAGTGCTTTGGTACAAGCTAAAATAAATATTGGTTTCTTTTCGACCAATTTAAGTTTGATTATCGGAGGTGTGGTTTTTGCATTTGCATTGGCTTATGGTCTAGCATCAAAAAATATAATGTCAAATATAATATCATCATTTTATTATAAGAACAAATACAAGATAGGTGAATATGTTAAAATTGGAGAATATGAAGGAGAGATTTGTTCAAAAGATAATTTTAGCATTACTTTGTGCTCGAAAAATAAAAAAATAGTGATTCCTATCAGTAAATTAAATGAAACAGAGATAGTGATCATTTCAAAAAATTGAATTATTATTTAAAATAAACATTAATTATGAGAAAACAAATTTTAGTACTTTTAGCCGTATTTATTTTTTCCGGGATAGTATCCGGTCAAGAAATAAACCTTGATGCATTAAAAGCACAAATTGCTGAAAAAGCTGCGATGGTGTCAGAAAAACAAGGACAAATCAATACTCTTAAAGGAGAAATTGCAGGATTGCAAAAAAAACTTGATCTTAATGCAGGATGGAGATTTAACTCTAGTGGAATATTAGGGTTTTCTTTAGCAGGTTTCCAAAACTGGAGCAAGCAAGCAAATCCAAATTCAAGAGTTTCTGATATAAAAGGTATTTTTAATGGTGCCGCATTATTGGACAAACCAAAATTCTTTTGGAGAAATGAAGGAAATATTAATGTAGCATGGCAACAATTGGTTTTAAATGCGAAAGAAGCTACTGATAAAGAAAAAGAATATCAAAATGTCGCAGATATTTTTACTTTGACTTCATTATTTGGATATAAAGTGACTCAAGATATTGCTATATCTGCTCTAGGTCAATACAATTCGTCTATAGTAAAAAACTTCAATAATCCGGGAATACTAGATATAGGAGCGGGTGCTACATGGAAGCCGCACACAATACCTAATTTTGTACTAACAGTACACCCTTTAAACTACCATATGGTATTTCAAAAGGGAGATATTGATACCAAATCTGCTTTAGGAGCAAAGATTTTTGCTAGTTATTTCACAAATTTATATAAAGGTGTGAAATGGACAACAGGGCTTAATGGATTTTTGGAATATGGAAAATCAGATCCAAGTTTAAATGAATATACTTGGGTTAACACTCTTTCTTTACCCGCTTGGCATGGTATAGGTATTGGCATTGGATTTGGCTTGAGAAATTCAGCACTGGAGTCTTCTGATATCCAATCTTACTACAACATAGGATTATCATATAACTTGTAGCTATTACTACATTTTATTGTATTCAAAACAAAAAAAGAGACTGTCTGAAGCATAAAGACAGTCTCTTTTTCATCAAATAAATCATAATGAACAAAGGTGTTTTTTGAAATTATTTTAAGCAAATTGCCCCACCGATTGAATCATTTTTTGCTCCGGTAACAGAACAAAGTGTATTGATTTTATTGCTCGCTCTTAGATAGCCAAGATAAGCCATTAAAAGTGCTTCCTTGAAATCTATTATAGCAATATCAGGTATTATTATTGATAAATCAGGAGCTTTCTCTTTGATCTTATACATTAAAAAATCGTTTTTAGTTCCTCCTCCCGCAAACATGATTTTGGCGTTAGGTTTTACACTATTAAGATTTTTTTTAACTTCATCAACTAGTGTTTCTGCTATTAAATCAATAACAGTTGCCATTTGATCTTCAACGCTAGCATTGTCATTTTCAAGTATGGGAAAAAATTTATTTTTAATAAAATTGTTGTCTAAAGACTTCGGGAATGGAGCTGAAAAAAATTCAAAATCCATTAAATTTTTCAATAGTTTCTTGTTAACTTTTCCTTTAGAAGCTATAAAACCACCTTTGTCATAATCCAAGCCTTTTTTGCCGGCCAGAAAGTTCAATAATTGATTGCAAGGGCTAATGTCATAGGCAATTGTTTGGCTGGTATTTGTAATACTGATATTGGATATTCCCCCAAGATTGACCAATGCATCATATTGTGAAAATAGATCTCTATCCATAATAGCGACAATTGGAGCTCCCTGTCCACCATATCCTATATCCATTGATCTGAAATCATAAATAGTTGGTACTCCGGCAGCAGAGGCAATAGCAGATCCATTGCCAATCTGTAATGTCATTCTATTCTGCGGTTCATGAAAAACCGTATGGCCATGTGATGATATATAATCAATTTGCTCTCCTACCAAAAATTTCTTGGATATCTCTCCAAATAAATAACCTAACTCGTAGTCAGCTAGAGTTAGTTCTCTTGCACCGGCTTTAGGTAATACTTTTAAGCGCTCAACCCATTCTTCAGAATAAGCAATAGTAGTAGCCTTTAGTATTTTCCAAGATAGATTGTTTTTTTTATCAATTATAAATTCACAAAGGGCTAAATCAATTCCATCTAGTGAGCTGCCCGACATTATACCTAATATCTTCATTTTAATACTTAGTTTTTTCCATTAAATATTTTATTTTAACAATAGTCTCAAAGATATAAACTTTTACTCTTTTATCTGCAAAATCCACCTTTATTTATTTATCGCCTGTTCTATTTTATTCGTTAATTCTTCAATTGTTTTAACCTGTCCTGCATAGGACAAGACAAAAGTAAAGTAAAGCAAAGTTAAAGAAAACTCATATTAAGTTGATAGAATTCCATGACATAGGATACAAATTTTCAAGCCAAATGCATTCTGACATGCAAGGCACTATGTGCACAATTTTTGCTGCAGAAAGAAGCTATGAAATAGTGAAAGCAAGAACTCTTGAGCTGAAATATTATTATGATATATATACTTTCAAAAGATTAAAATAGTGATAAATAATAATTTAATAGTAGTCATTTTACCAAAAGTCTAATATGCTTTACTGCGAGCTTGTGACGATTCAAAATCCCTATTTTTCTGTATTTGAGCGTATATACCAAATAGCTACCAATATGCTGATTATAAAATTCTTAATATAACCTGTTTTTAATTAATTTTTTCATATACTTTATATTCACCGTTTAATCGGTCTTGCACCTCCAATTTATCTTTTGTCAATTCCAATAATTCGTATTTAAAATCATTTGCTTCATTATCTTCCGTATTGTGAAACCATAAATAACGACCGTCGAAATACATTCGATAAGTTGTAGGAACTTGTTCGGAATTGTATCGCAAAGCTTTTAATCCGCTAATTTCAAAATTGTCATTTTTATCTTCTTTATTTACCCAAACACCTTCTAATTTTTGAATCATAGCCAAGTGTTTAACTTTGAATTTGGCATATTTATACAACGCATCAAATTGTTGTTCAAAATCCTGTTGGTTTTTTACAACGGACTCTCCTTTGGTCAGATGTCTGATAATACTATCCTTATCAAAATATGTACGTTCTTCAAAATCTACTTTTGAACCGTCAATTTCAAATGTGTTGGGATTTCTGGTAAAAGCTTCTTCTTTATAAAACACAAAGAACAATTTGTCATTATAAACATAATACTCCGTAGTAAAAACATTGGTTGAAGTAATATCGGACTGAACCAATTTGTAAGTCGTATCATTTTTAAAATAAATATCCAAACCACTTCCTTCACTGGCAATATCATCAGTAAATTCTTCATTTTCGAGAGAAAATTTTTCTAACTTTTGATTATTAATCCATTTGAAATGTTTACGTATTTCTTGAATACTATTTTCAATATTTTGCGAATACAGCCCTTGAAATAGTAGTAAGCTGATGATTAGCAATAGTTGTTTTTTCATTTTCATTTTCATTTTCTGTTTAATCGTTTATTTGATTTCTTCAATCAATAATTCACCATTAAGCATTAACAATTATTCATTTTTGCTTACGGATTATTTTCGTATTTCAAATGTCTTATTTAATATCATATCTATATTTTTATATTTATCCTTGCAATTTACCGCTTTAAATGATAGTTTAGTCCCTTTTTTATCGCTAAAGTTAAATTGCAAACTGCATTTTCCAGCCTTAAATTCCGCTTTTACCGGGCTACTATATTTTGCATCGCCTTGTATTAACAGATATGGGTTTCTTTCTTCATCGCTGTCGTTAATTTGCTTGCATTTATCGTAGGACAACGCTTCTATTTTAAAGCGAAATCCTTTTTTGGTTATATCATCAAAACGCATCTCCAAATCTTTGATATTTCCTTCGCGTTCGGTATAATTTCGTCTTCTGCCAAAATCCAAAATTTTCATTCCGGTAATTATCCATTTTCCAATAATTCTGTTTAAAATAAATTTTTGCAAGAGATAAGAATCGCCGTTTACAGGGTCAAAATACGAAGCACGACAAAATATTTTTTTGGTTTTTTCATCACCCGAATCGTATTTTAATTCATAAATTTCCACATAACTGATGCCGCCGAATCCTTTGGTTGAACAAAAATGTTCTTCTGTTCCCCAATTGGGATTTTTGGTCAAGGCGTAAGCTTTTTTAAACTTTTTTTCGTTGATATAATCTAAATATTTCCTGACAGTCTGCAATGCCAAATAACTGTCATACATTTTAATTTTTCCGTCTTTTTGTATATATGCTTTTTTATGCGGAACATCATATACATCGGAAGTCCAGCGTTGAGCAGCACAATCGTCTTTGACATCGTAAAATTGAAAATGATTTTCTACTTTTTCAACATCATAAATATCATAAGCATCATCAATGGCAAAACCAGATTCTTCAAAATCGTTTAATTTTCGGGGTTTTAGAATGGTTTTGGATATAAATTTTAAATTTTTATCAAGAATAATCAAATACAAATCGGTCATTTCCTGATCGCCGTCCGATTGCGTAACGTCCAATACAAATCCCGTAAAATTTTCATAGACGGGAAAGCTAAAATATGGAATAACATTTACGGTATTATCGTTTAAATTAAAGATATTATAGAAGGATTTGGGTACTATTTTTTTGCTGTATATGGTAAGTTCATCATTCAAAACCGTATTGGGTTTCCAAAATTCTTCTTGATCAAAATAAGACGATACATCTTCTTGTGCTTGTGTTTTTACCGCTAATATTAGTAATAAAACTATAAATAATTTTTTCATAATAATAATTTTTATCATTGTTATAAATAAGCGGCACTTTTCCAAGCAAAAAATAAAGTTGAAACCACAGCCGAAACAAATGACAACCAATGAAAACTTTTACTTAACAACAAAAAACGCGGGGCGCTGAAAAACAAAAGATAAATTGGTAATATCAGCAGAAAAGACAAAAATTTTGCTTTAAAAGTTTCCGACGAGACTACGGTTTCTTGAAAATTATGCCGCCACAATGCCGATGAAAATTGTAAAAAGAAATTGACCAAAAACAGAATGGGAACATAAATCAAAAAGTAGTTGAGTTTACCCAAATAAAATCTCGGTTTCCAATCGATGAAAGCAATCATTACAGCCACAAAGAACAAGACCAAAAACAGCGTCAAAAATATTTGCTGTTGTTTATTAGTAAAATTTGATTTTTCGGTTCCGGGACTTATAAGTTGAATAACGGGAAATAGCAAAATAATCATATATCCGATAATCATCAAAGCATAAACGATGTCACCGGTTTTTTGCCAAAAAGATTTTTCTCTTATAACCAAATTATTTGTATAAGATGACATTATTGAAATAAATATTAATAGAAAGATAAACAGAATGTTAATTTTTAAAAACGTATAAACCGCTTTTGTTTGAGTTGAATTTAAAATATTAAATAAAATCCCTTGTATTTTAGAATAATATCTCATATTAATTAAGTCAACGATAATAGTAACTAACAAGGTTAAACTAATGATACTTAATGATTTAAAAATACTCATAATTTAAAATTTTAATAAAGAACTACCGTAATAAATGATGACAGACACTACTTAATATTAGTAAGATAAATTACCATAAAAACCGCTGCTAATTTTATTTCGGGTTTTTTGTCAGGCATATTATCTTTGATATCCCATTCGTCTTTTTTATTCCATGTGGATTCTATTTTCATACTTCCTTTTTTGGTTGTAAACTCCCATTCTTTCCAGTAATCCTTTTTATTTGGCCATACAGGTTTTAAATGATAGGAATGTGTACCGTCAATAATGTTCCATTCTTTCGGATAACCATATACTTGTTCCATTTTTATACTTTCATCTCCCGAAGTTAGCGTCCATTGATCTTCTCTTACAGGTGATAATTCAATTTTACCTTTTATATCTCCCAGTTTATATTCCCATTTGTCGGTTTTTCCCCAAGTGCTTCGTAAGTAACCAAAATTTGTGCTACCGTTTATTTTCCACTCGTCCCATTTTTTCCAAGCGGTTTCAATTTTCTTTAATTTTACGGTATTTTGTATAGCCGAAGCGGGCATATTAAGCGTAAAACTTGCTGTTGCCACCGGTTCGGAACGTCTGTTTGATGCCCTTTCATAAGGACAAACTTCTATTTTAATCGTATTTTTTACGGGTTTAAATGCCCCTGTATTTTGCGCAAGTATTCGCATTTCGTTCCAATTGTATGTGTCATAACTTGCACGATACAAGCACACAGGAAGTGATGTTCTTTCGCCATTGGTTTGGCTGATATGTTCTTTAAACAACTTGCCGTTTGCAAAATAGCGTATTACATAACGATAGGTATCATAAGGTTTTTTCCAACCGTTTTTTACATAGTGATTGTTGATGCCTTCCGCCCAATAAAAACGTCCGTAAATAGGTTCTCCCCAAGTAAATTCAGTTTTTTCAGTGCTTAAATCCTCTTTTTTAAACAAGACTTCTTTATTGGAAAAAAATCCA
>JALSPK010000082.1 GCA_026986005.1 Saprospiraceae bacterium | reverse complement strand
TTAAAAATAAGGGTATCCAAAATAAATTAGATACCCTTACAAAATCTTAATTAATTTATTATCTAAACATCATCCTTATTATCTACAATATTTTTTGCTTCATTCATCGTTTTTGTAGCTAAATTATCACCTCCTTCAATCATTTCCCCTGCGACATCTTTTGCCTTCTCTGCACTTTCTTTAACTTTTTCAACAACCACATCTTTCACATCACTCACTTTATCAACAGCATCTCCTGCCAAATCTTTTCCTTTCTCTACTGCATCTTTTGCTTTATCCAAAATATTATCCAGACCATCTTTAGATTCATCTACTAATTCATCCTTCAATCCCGTACCCTTTTCTACAACATCATTTACAACTTCTTTACCTTTTTCCATAACATCTTTAGCTATATCCGTGGCGTCTTCAAATGCATCTTTAGCTTTATCAAATACAGTTCCACCAACCTCTTCTGCTTTATCAACCAATCCTTTGGTCATATCCATGCCTTTATCGACAGCACTACTTGCAACTTCTGTTACGTCTTCCAATACATCTTTTGCTTTATCAACAGCATCTGAACTGAAATCTTTTGCTTTATCAAACACATCTTCTGTCAAATCTTTTCCTTTTTCTATTACATCTCCAGCCACATCAGCTACATCATCATAAGCGTCCTTCGCTTTATCCACAATAACATCACCGATATCTGCAACTTGATCTGTTGCTGATTTTGCTACTGATTTAGCACCAAAAAATATTTTTTTTAACCATCCCATAATTATTCGTTTTATTTAATGAAATACAATATTTTATCTAGATTATAACAAAATAAAAATACTTTTAGTTCAAATTAACAAAACAAATATAGCGGTTTTTGCATATCCTTGAGCAACAGGAAATAAGTATTCTATTATATAAGCCATTAAAAAAATTGTGACATAAACCGCAACTTGGTAGTTATGAAAGGGAGTTATACCGGTTTAAATGAGAAGGCAAGTTTCGATTTGGAAATACAAGTCAACTTACCCCCTAAGGGAAAAGCTTGGGATGAGTGTGAGAAAAATTTTATGTTTTCCACCTTTTCTTTTGGTTATAAGCTAAATCTATTGTAATTTTAGCAGCGATATTGATTGACTTGTCGTTATCTAAATATTATAACCTTAAAATATAAACATGGAATTTAAAAATAAAACTGTATTCATAACCGGTGCAACTCGAGGGATTGGTAGGGAAATTGCATTGAAAATGGCTTCTTCAGGAGCTAATATTGTAGTGACCGGTAAGAGTAATGTTCCACATCCCAAATTGCCCGGAACAATATTTACAGTTGCTGAAGAAGTCGTAAAATCCGGAGGAAGAGCTCTTCCATTAAAGATTGATGTAAGGGATGAGATATCTGTCAAGAAGTGTTTTGATGATGCTGTTGACAAATTTGGAGGAATAGATATTTTAGTGAATAATGCTAGTGCAATACTATTGATGGATACTCAGGCATTACCCATGAAAAGGTATGATTTGATGCAACAAGTAAACGCTAGAGGAACTTTTATGGTATCAAAATACGCTATTTCCCATCTTAAAGGATCAACAAACCCTCATATTTTAACTTTATCACCACCGATTAACTTGAATCCTAAATGGTTTGGCAATCATCTTGCATACACCATAAGTAAATACGGGATGAGTATGACTACTCTAGGACTTTCCGTCGAATTGAAAGAATATGGCATTGGAGTTAATTCGTTATGGCCAAAGACAATAATAGGTACAGCAGCAATCAAATATTTGATGGGAGATGAGGGGATGAAATTGTCTAGAAGACCACAAATAGTTGCAGATGCAGCTTTTGAGATCTTTAAAAAGAATAGTAAGACGACAACAGGTAATTTTTTTATTGACGAAGAAGTGTTGAAGGAAGCAGGAATTAAAGATTTTTCTGATTATAGCTTTAATAAAGAAAATAAAATATTACCTGATATATTTTTAGATTAGATTTTATTTGACATTTTGAGTTTTTTTTATAGCTTTGAGCAGCGTTAGACATACAAAATGTTATCTTATAGGTAAAGGGTAGATATGTTTACAGATGGATAGTCTACCGATTAAACTGAAAAACACAATTTAAATGCGTATAAAGAAAATATTTTTATCTCTTGTTTTTTTAAGTTTTGCTTGTGTAATTTTAGGGCAAGATTTGAATCAAACCAATATGAGATATTCTCCGCTCTACATGAATCCTGCGCTTACAGGAAGTTTCTATGGTACTTTACGGCTAGGAGGTACTTACAGAGATCAAGGCAGGCAGTTGATGGGAGAAGGGTATAAGACATTTAACGTATTTGTTGATGCTCCGATTTCTATTTCTATTAGAAAAAATGATTGGATAGGGATTGGTATTCAGGCTTACAATGACAAAGCAGGTTCAGCACTATTAGTTACTCAAGGCGTCATTTTAAATGGTGGTTATCATTTGTCTTTTGATAACAAACATAAGAATGTGCTAAGTGTAGGTGTTCAATACGGTTTATTACAGAAAAGAATAGATGGAGATAGAATCGTGTTAGGTTCAGATCATGTAGATCCCGGAGTAACGTTGACAGACAGAGTCGCTCTTAGTGCATATAAAGCAAGTTTTAAAGATATAAATATTGGTATTTCTTTTGAATCAAAACTATCAAAAGCTTCAAGATTTATTATCGGGGTGGCCGCTTATCATGTTACTAAACCCGAGTACAAAGGTATAAGTTACAATAATTATTTGGATAGAAGAATAACACTACATACAAGATTGCATCTTGGTATTACCAAAAGATTTATGGTAGAACCCCAAATAATAGCATCATTTAGTAAAAATGCATTGAATATAATGCCACAGTTTAAATCATTCTTCAAACTTAGTAAAAATAAAAGAAAAGATGATATGATCTATTTTGGCTTGGGGTACAGACTAAATGATGCAATGCAAGTATTGATGGGATTGAGATATAAAAAATTTGATATTGGTATGGCTTATGATATAACAACATCAAGCGCGGCTCAATACAACAATCATAAAGGCGGAATTGAATTTGGGCTATTCAAAATTATTGAGATTCATAAGAAAAGAACCGTACCTCCTGTTTTAATTTGTCCGGAACTATAATAAATAGATATGAAGAATAAATTTATAATATTATTAATTTTTACTACTACAATATTGTTTGGTCAATCAAACTTTCATTTTAATCGGGATTTGCCTTGCGTAGACAAGCAATTCAATTTATTTGTTCACGCGGTAAACAACACCAAATACAAAACAGTAACTGAAGATAAAATGAGAGAAGCAATTGAAAGAGCAAATGAAATATTTGCGCCTATTTGTATTTCTTTCAAGATGTGCGAAATGGATACGGTTTTCAATTATAATTATGATATTTTAGGATACCATGAAATGAAAGAACTATCCAATTTGTACGTTCAGCACAACAGAATAAATGTATACGTCATTCATACAACTTTTTTTAACCCTTATATAAAAGAAATTTGTATGGGGTCAATAGATTCAATGAGAAATGGTAATCTATTTATATCACAGCTGAATGCATTGCCACAAGTTTTGGGACATTTTTTTGGTCTGCAACATACACACAAGGGAAGTGGAGAAGAATTGGTAGATGGGTCAAATTGTAAAACTGCGGGTGATAAGATATGTGACACACCGGCAGATCCTTATGTTTTCGGAACCCAAATAAACCCTTATATTACAGGAGACTGCACATTTAAAAGTTTGAAAACTGATGCAAATGGAGAGTATTACACTCCTGATGTAACTAATGTAATGTCCGGATTTTTTTATTGCCATTGTAAATTTTCAAACGAACAATATCTAAAAATGGCTGAAAATTATTTCAAGGCAGCACAAAAACATTGGTAATATGGACTACAAAGAATATTCCGCAATAACAAGAAAGCATAGAATCTACGTATTATTGGTAGGATTGTTTTTTTTAATAAACTCATCAATTTTTGCACAAACAGCTTCCGTAACCAAAGGATGTAGCCCTCTTGAAGTTAAATTTACTTCAGCGAGCATGTCTGCTTATTATTGGGAGTTTATTGAAGGAAATGCTACATCTACACTTCAGAATCCGAAGCATATTTTTACTCATCCCGGAAATTATAAAGTTAAGCTTTACGAGGGTCAGGGTGGAAAGAAGATTGGAGAGATAAACATTAAGGTATATGAAGATCCGATAGTGAATTTTACAGCTGATACTACATCCGGATGCACGCCATTGACAGTTAGCTTTACCTCTGATGTCAGTTTGGATTCCGAGATAAAAATATTGGGTTATAAATGGGCATTTGGAGATGGAGAAGAATCAACCGCCAAGAATCCTATTCACATATACACAGTAGAGGGAGAGTTCAAAGTCTCATTGGAGATAATTACTGATATTGTTCAATGTGATGTAACTTATAATATTGAAAAATATGTCAAGACCAATCAATTAAACATAAATTTTATCCCAAGTAGGGATTTTATCTGTGATTATACTGGTAAGATTAAATTCAATAATATAACTCCAAAAGAAGACGGAGATACCTACCACTGGGATTTTGGTAATGGAGAAACATCAACAGAATATAATCCGGATACGGTATTTTATACTGCCGGAGATTATATCATAACTCTCACTATTTATACCCCGGAGGGTTGTGTGTTTCAAAAACAGAAGTCAATACATATCGGAAAGCCTGTTTTTGATTTGAATTTTCCGGATACCGCCTGTTTTTATGCTGATTTTCTTGAAAACCCCATCTATCCACGCTATGATTTGAATTTTCCTACAACTTTTGAAAACAGAACCAATATTGATACAATTATTGGTACTGTGGAACTACCTAATGTTATTGTCGATTCTTTATGTGATAGTACAAAAGTGTTTGTAAACTTTAAGAAGGAAGGAATAAATAAGATTTCTTTCCGTATTTATAATAGCAACTATCAATGTTATTCTGATACGACCATTACTGTATTTGTTGAAAAACCCGATCCTGAATTTGAATTGGATCCATACATTAGTTGCCATGATCCTGCCGTTATTGATTTTTTAGCAAAAGATTCTTCCTTTGTAAATTACCACCTCCTTATTAAAGGCGAGAATATTTTTGTAAATACGGATAAACCGTACGGTACAATTACTTATGATGCTCCTGAAGGAGATTCTCTTTTTTGGCATTTAAGAAAGAAATTAAAAATGCTATTAACGGTAAAAACAAGAAATTCATGCTATTCAACCGGAGTCAAATACTATGTAATGTCGGAACCCAACGCTCATTTTGCCCCTGATGTTGCTCAGGGATGTGCACCGCTAACAGTTACATTTTCTGATTCTTGCGAATCAATTGACCCGATCGTTTGGAGGAAGTACACATATAGCACCGGTGACTCAACCATTTTGTACTCTGATGAAGACCATGAATACACATTTGAAGAACCGGGAGATTATTATGTGAAACTATTTATAGAGACAGAGTCGGGATGTCTTGACACCTCTGCCGGTGAATGGATACGCGTGGGTGAGCCAATAGCTCCCATTTATGAAATCGATAAGACAGAAATATGTCTTGGAGACTCTATTAAGATAACTTTCAAAAATGATGATCCCCGTATTGATGCAGTTCATGTAAATACAGATAATGGAAGATTTAACCAATGCTGGAAGGATAAGAATCCAACCCATGTATTTACAGCATTGCCCGGTGAATACCCCGTAGTGGTAACTGCGGAATACAACGGCTGTTATGTATATGACACAGCTTCTTATAATATAAAAGTAAATGGTGCAAAAGCCGACTTAGGTTATAGTATTGATTGCGCCAAGCCCAATAGCGTAAAATTTACAGATAAAAGTATCAATGCTAATAAATTAATATGGACGATTGATGGAGATGTTGTTTTAGACAAAACTGATTTTGAAGTGAATTTTGAGGATACAGGACTTTATTCGGCAAAACTGGAGGCGATTGATACCGAGTCAGGATGCACATCGACCTTTGATTCCGTAGAATTTGCAATTACAAATATAAAGGCAAAACTTGAAACTCCTGATAAAATATGCGACAGTGAACAGTTTATTCTTGATGCTAGTAAAAGCGTAGATGTAAACCGCGGATGTTCACAAAGCTTCACTTGGCTAATCCCAACTAACCCAAGACCAATCAGAACATGGCATGATTCTATCCCTATAATCTTTCCCCGAGGTGACAATACGGTTGTCCTTATGGTAGAAGATGTCAATGGCTGCAAGGACACTATCATTAAACATACCAAATCATACGGAATAGATCTTGATATATCTTTTGACAAAGATACTATCTGTGTCCCTACAGAAGTACAGGTCATAAACAATTCTACTAGCGACACTACACTCTCTTGGTCATGGCAAAATGGATCTACAGAAAGAGCACCTGTGTTTTCTTATGACAAGTCATATATCTATGATTACACAAATGTTGACTTGCGAGTAACAGATGCTTTGGGATGCATGGATTCATTTTTTCAACAATTAATTATTTACAGACCTGATGCATCTATATTTGTTGACCCTCAAAATAATTTATGTGTAGGTGATGAATTGCATTTTTCCGCATCAGAGTTTACATCACAAGGCTCAAAGCTTAGTTATATTTGGAATCTTGAAGGAGTGGATACTTTTTATCAAAAAGATAATTCCGTAATAATGGATAAAGCCGGTCTCTATCCTTTATTTCTTCATTTTACTGAAGAAAACTCAGGCTGTTCTGGTGATAGTTCTACGTTAATCAACGTGGTAAATACACCAATTGCTGATTTTTACTCAGATGCTGATAATATATCGCCATTGTGTTATCCCCAAATATTAACTTTTAATGATACTTCTACGATAGATGGTCCGGGATATATTAGATGGAATTTTAAAGATGTAACATTATCAAATACTACAAAGAAAACACAAGTGATTGAATTTCCAAAAGGCAAACACGAAGTATCTTTAGTTGCAAATTCATTTTATGGATGTTCCGATACTATTACTAAGTCTTTTGTTGTAGTAGGCCCGGAGGGAAAAGTTATTTCAGATAAATTTTCCATCTGTATAGGAGACACTATTGAATTTACTTTGATAGATCAGGTAGATGTCAATAGTTATAAATGGGATTTTGGTGATGGTATTACTATAATAGGCGAAAATCCGGTAAAGCATAAATTTGATAGGGCAATTGACACAACAGATGCTAAAATTATATTGAAAAGTACAGATAATTGTGAGGTTAGTATCGATATACCGCTACTTGTAAATAAAGTAATAGCAAATTTTGAAAAATATGACACATCGGTTTTTTGCACAGGTCACGCATATCTTAACAATCTGTCAATAGGGGCAAATAAATTTCTTTGGCAAACTGAAGGTGAAATCGAAGATGCTAAGAACCCGATTTTTATTAAATATCCCGGTAAGGGAACTTACGAGGTTACTTTAAAGGCCATAAACACTACAAACAATTGTGAAGACGAAATCACTAAAACGATTAGTGTTGAAGAATTTAACGCTTTTTACATTATTCCAAATGTATTTACTCCCAACGGAGATGGTGAAAATGACACTTTTGGACCGGTAGTCACTAATGATGATTTTGAAGGAAATATAAAATTTACAACCTTCAAAATATACAATAGATGGGGAAATCTTGTCTATGATAATAATAATCCTGATATTGGTTGGGATGGTGTTTTTGACGGCAAAGAAGCACCGGCAGGAACTTATGGTTATTACATGGAAGTAGATATCAATGAGTGTGAGACGATTATCAAACAAGGCAATGTAACTTTGATAAGATAGGATAATTAACCAAATTCAATATTACCATAGCATAGATTGTCTTTGGGAATACCTGTTAGTGGAAATTAACGTTATTTTTTTGTTAGAATGAAAGGAAATTGTAATTTTATCCTTTGAAATATTATTTTTAACAAAAAACACACATTATGAAAACCAAATTTAAAATGTTTTACGGACTGCTGTTCGTTTTGCTATTTGGGCAAATGACAGCTCAGTCAAGCCTTATAAAAGGCACAGTAACCGATGGTAGTGGAGAGCCTTTAATAGGAGCTACCATCAAAAACCTAACAAATCAGGATGTCACACTTACAAACATAGATGGAATGTTTGAGATAAATGCAAAAAATGACGACCTAATTGAATGCAGTTATATCGGTTACAAGACGGCAAAAAAGGCAGTAAATGGAAGTTTACTGGATTTTATTATGACAAATGATCTATTGAAGCTGGATGCGGTAGTCATTACCGGAGCTTCGGGTTTGACCACAAAAAAACAATTGGGCTCAACTATTAATTCTGTAAATGCCGAAGATTTGGGAGAAGCTCCCAGCTCAAGTATTACAGAAGCATTGCAAGGAAGAATTTCCGGTGCACAGATCACAAGAAACTCCGGTAGCCCTTCTTCAAGTATGTCTATAAGATTGAGAGGCCCCTCGACTATATTAGGTAGTTCAGATCCACTTATAATGATAGATGGAGTGATAGTGAATGGTGACGCGAGATCAGTAGTGAGCCTCGGTAGTTATTCACAAAATCCATTAGCGGATATAGATATGAATGATATAGAAAAAATAGAAGTTCTAAAAGGAGCTGCTGCTGCTGCGCTCTACGGATCTCTAGCCAGCAATGGTATTATTCAAATATTTACTAAGAAAGGAAAATCGGGAAAGCCAAAAATATCTATTTCTTCAAGTATCAATTTCAATAGCGTTTTGAAATTGAAACCTTACAATGATGTAAATAAAAAATGGGTTAAGAACGATGCCGGTGAATATGTAACAGAAAATGCGGAGAGGTACAATTATCAGGATTATATATTTGACAACAGTCAAGGACACGAAAATCATATAAGTGTCAATGGAGGTAATGACAATACAAAATATTCGGTTTCAGGTTCTATTTTAAATAATGGGGGGATACTAAGAAACACCAATTTTGACAGGAAGACCTTTAGGGTTAGATTGGATCAAATATTGACAAATTGGTTATCCGTAAGCGTAGGTAATTATTCTTCATTCAACAAATCCAAAGAGATACCATTTGCTAATGCTTGGACAGGCAACCCAATGGTGGCATTATTATTTGCAGATAATTCAGTTGATGGAAAACCCGATAAATATGGAAAGTATCCAAATGTAGGTTGGATGAGTAATCCTTATGAAGATATTGATTTGATTGATATCTATCAAAAGAACATACGAAATATATCTGATATACAGTTAAAAGCAACGCCTATTGCCGGATTAAACCTAAAATACACATTTGGTTATGATCATACTTCCTCTGCAGGTAAATTCAAGATTCCTTTCGGATTCACTAGAGACTCTAAAGGTAACTTGACAAAGAATAGAGCAGAAACAAATATTTTAAATAGCAGTTTTGACGGTTCTTATAAATTTAATGTTAATCCTATTATTAGCTCTACAACAGGTTTTGGATATAGCTATCAAAATAAAGATTATGAAGGAATTGTCTTGGCAAATGATAAAATACCTGAATTTAATAATATTGATATTATATCAGGAGATGCAACAGGTAGCAATTACCTAAAGGAGATCTCTTATTGGGGTGGCTATGTACAGCAACATTTTGGTTATAATAACAGATTGTTTTTAACCTTAGCAGGAAGAGTTGATGGTTCTTCAACTTTTGGAAAGGATCAGAGGCAACAGTTTTATCCCAAGGTAAGTATGTCCTACACACTATCAGATGAAGATTTTTGGGCTAATTCTTTAGGTAATATATTTAATACATTCAAAGTCAGAGGAGCTTGGGGTCAAGCCGGTAATCTTACTGCATTGGACAGAAATCCTTATGGTATTTATTACAATTACGGTGTTGGCTCTTATAATGGAAACACATCTTATTACCCAAGTACAACTTCAGGAAACATAGATTTAAGACCTGAACGTCAAACCGAATTGGAATTTGGTGTTGATATGTCTCTATTATCAAATAGATTGGGTTTTGAAATAACTTATTACAGTCAAAATGTAGAAGACTTGTTGTTGCAAAGAAACCTTGCACCATCGACAGGTTATGCTACGAGATTGGAAAACCTCGGTAGTCTTACAAATAAAGGTATTGAAATCGGTGCAAATGCATTTGTCGTAAATACTAAAGATTTCAAATGGAATATTAAAGCTACGTTTAGTAAAAACACAAATAAAGTAACACACGTAGAGGGAGGTAGAATATCATTGGGTGGATTTGGTACTTCAATAGCCCAAACAGATGAGCCTTTAGGGGTTTTTTACGGATTTTTCTTTGCTAGAAAAGACGGAAAGTTAGTATTGGATGCTAATGGTATTCCACAAAGAGCACAGGGGCATTACGAAATGAAGAAGACCAGTGATGGTGAAACAATAACTGTTGCAGTACAAGATTTTGATGATAATGGACAACCAAAAGGAGAGAAATTGAAAAAAATATTAGGAGATCCAAATCCTGATTTTTTAGCATCATTCACAAATGAATTTACATACAAAGGATTTACTTTGAGAGCTCATTTTGATGCCGTACAAGGATTTGATGTTATGGATTGGGACAAAAGAATCGCATTGAAATACGGTGGCGGCTATTTTTACGGAAGAGAATTAGCCGGAGAAAAGCCAAAGGGATATTACAGCAATCAGTATTATATTTACGAAGGCTTTGTTGAAGATGGCTCATTTATTAAACTTAGAGAGTTATCACTTAGCTATGATTTGAAGCTAAACTCACCTTATGTTAGATCGGTAAGATTTATTTTAAGCGGCTCCAATTTAATTAACATATCAAACTATTGGGGATATGATTCTGAGGTCAATTTTGAAGGAGCAAGTAATGGAGCAAGAGGACAAGATTTTGGAAATATACCAATTCCAAAAGTATATAAAGTTGGAGTAAACTTTAATTTTTAATCTAAAAAGAATAAAATCATGAAAAATATAAAATTATTTATAATTCTATCTTTTGTATTGGTTCTCTCCAGTTGTGAGAAGGACTTTACAAATAAAAATCAAATTACTAATGATCAGGTATATTCTACTGAGGCAGGAATCGTAGGCGCTGTTGTGGGTATGACCAATCATTTTGCAACATCATCTTACGGGGCGATAGTAGAAGTACCCGGTATCACAACAAGAGAAATTGGTATTACCAGTACATTTGCTACGCCTTTTGAATTGGCTCAAGGAGGAACAGTTTTACCAAATGAAAATACAGGTGTAGCAAAAATATGGAGCAGATTGTTAAGAGACAAGGGAGTGGCAGAAGAAATCATTGCGAATATTGATAATGTAAATATTGAACCTGCTAAAAAAGCCGGACTCAAAGCCTATGCTAAGTTTTTCAAAGCTATGACGCTTGGGTATTTGGTTCAAAGTTTTGAAAAAGTACCAATTGATAATTCATTTGATGGGAATGCTGTTTTTAGTGACAGAAGTGATGTACTAAAAGAATGTGTTAATTTATTGAATAGTGCAATTAATGAGACAGATGCTGACGCAGCAAGTTATATCAATTCTTTGGTTTCTACCGATTTTAGTTTTGCTGATGTTCTCAATGCTTATGCTGCCAGATACAATCTTATGGCAGGCAATTATCAAGCAGCAATTGACGCTGCCGACAAAGTTGATTTGACTGCAAAATCCGTTTGGATATATGATGGTGTAAATCAAAAGAATCCTGTATATCAATTTGCGGTTTTTGACAATCCTGATACCTGGCCTACTGACAATTTTGGCTTGACCGGTGATTTAGCTCCTGACCCAAGTGATGGCAGAATTGCCTTTTATTTATCGCCTTTGGACTCGGTTGGAACAGACGAGACAGGAGCATGGCCAATCGAAGGACTTCTTGGGTTCTTTAGTTCCGAAAGTATGAGTATTCCGGTGTATTTGCCTGGAGAAATGACTTTGATCAAGGCAGAATCTTATGCGAGATTAGGAAAACTAGCTGATGCAGTTGATGCGATTAACACTGTACGTGAGAAAACAGATGATGTTTTTGGCATTAATGCGAGTCTTGACAAATGGTCCGGTGATTCAGGTGATTTGAAAGCAATACTTGATGAGATTTATATGAATAGGTGTGCTGAATTATTTTTCTCTGGAATGAGACTAGAGGATAGCAGAAGGATTCACAATGAATTTGTACCTTCAAAAGAAGTGGATGTAAAAAGTGAAAGAAACAGAAACTTTTACCCTTATCCTTATGAGGAAAGAATAAACAATAAAAATATTCCGGCAGATCCAGCTATATAAAATATATTTTATAGTATAATACAAAAGAAGAAGCTGTCAATAGGACGGCTTCTTTTTTTATACTTCAACCAATGCAGCTTCTTTTGCTTTCTTCTCTATGTCAAAATCGTTGAGCTCAACTTTTAGATTGCCAATGATAAATTCTTGCCTGTCCGGTGTATTTTTACCCATATAATACGATAAAAGATCTTCCACTTCTGTCGAACTTTGAAGATTTACCGGGCTCAGTCTTATATCATCTCCGATAAATCCACCAAACTCATCAGGCGATATTTCACCTAAGCCTTTGAATCTTGTAATTTCAGCTTTTCCTCTTAACGATGAGATGGCATTTTGCTTTTCCTCCTCAGAATAACAATAGAATGTTTGCTTCTTATCTCTCACTCTGAATAATGGAGTTTCTAATATAAACAAATGGTTGTGTGTCACCAACTCGGGAAAAAATTGTAAGAAAAATGTCAATAACAATAACCTTATATGCATTCCGTCCACATCTGCATCAGTAGCAATCACTACTCTATTATAGCGTAGCCCTTCCAATCCCTCCTCTATGTTGAGAGCATGTTGAAGGAGATTGAATTCTTCATTTTGGTATACGATTTTCTTAGTAAGACCAAAACAATTCAATGGTTTTCCCCTCAAACTAAATACGGCTTCGGTCTGGACATTTCTGGCTTTTGTAATTGACCCACTAGCAGAGTCCCCTTCTGTGATAAAGATGGTGGATTTATCTTTAATTTCAGGATCTCCTTTAGTCATGTTGTAATGAACTCTGCAATCTCTGAGTTTTTTATTGTGAAGGTTTGCAACTTTTGCCTTTTTTCTAGCGATTTTTTTTATTCCGGCTATCTCATTCCTCTCCTTTTCTGCTTGCTTTATCTTAGCTAATATTGCCTTAGCAATCTCATCATTTCTATGTAGAAAATTATCCAATTCCGTAGAAATAAAATTCCCAATAAATGCCCTCATGCTTGGACCATCGGGGCCAACATTATTTGAACCTAGTTTTGTTTTTGTTTGCGACTCAAATATAGGGTCTTCAATTCTTACGCTAATAGCTGCAATAACACCTGCATGGACATCTCTTGAATCAAAATTTTTATTGTAAAACTCACGAATTGTCTTTACTATGGCTTCTCTAAAGGCATTGAGATGAGTGCCGCCCTGTGTAGTGAATTGCCCATTGACAAATGAGTAGTAATCGTCTCCGTAGCTATTGGCATGAGTCAACGCTATTTCGATATCTTCACCCTTGAGATAGATAATTGGATATTTTATGTTTTTTTCATTTACTTTTTTTGATAATAAATCCAAGAGACCGTTTTTTGAGTACATCGTCTCACCATTAAACTTAAGTCTAAGCCCGGAGTTTAAAAATGCATAATTCCAAAGCATATCCGCCACAAATTCCGCTCTGAAATGAAAATTTTTAAATATCGTGCTATCAGGAACAAATTCAATTATTGTACCATTAGCTTCAGATGACTTTATTATCTTTCCATTGGAGGTTATTTCTCCTTTTTTAAACTCTGCCATCTTGCTTTTTCCATCTCTGACAGACTTTACCATAAAGTAATCAGATAGTGCATTTACTGCTTTTGTCCCTACTCCATTCAAACCTACTGATTTCTTAAAAGCTTTGGAGTCATATTTTCCTCCGGTATTTATTTTTGAGACACAATCCACAACCTTTCCCAAAGGAATACCTCGTCCATAATCCCTAACTGTCACTTTATCATCTTTAATTGATATCTCTACTTTTTTTCCATATCCCATCACATATTCATCAATAGAATTGTCCAAAACCTCTTTTATCAATATATATATTCCGTCATCAGGAGCGCTTCCATCTCCCAATTTACCGATATACATTCCGGGTCTCAATCGGATATGATCTTTCCAATCGAGGGAGACTATATTGTCTTCATTGTATTGTACATTGTTGTCCATCTTTCTCTATTTAATGCACAAAGATACAAAAACATATTATAATTATCAATATATCTAATACCAAAGGTGAAAAATTCAGACTAACTCAACTTGTCAATAACTGCTTCAACACATCTCTCTCCATCCATCGCTGCAGAGACGATGCCTCCTGCATATCCTGCACCTTCTCCGCATGGAAACAGACCTTTAATTTCTATATGTTCAAGTTTTTTATCCCTTGGAATTTTAACAGGAGAAGATGTCCGAGATTCCACACCGATTACATTGGCTTCTTGAGTGTAAAAACCATGCATTTTATTACCGAATTCTTTTAATCCTTTTCTTAGTTTTTTACCGATCATTTTTGGCAAGAGTGAATGTAATGGAGCCGATTTTAACCCGGGTTGATAAGATGTTGTATTCAAAGATATAGACATATTTCCTTCTACAAAATCTGTCAGTCTTTGTGCCGGTGCGGTTTGAGATTTACCTCCTGCCACCCAAGCAAGTTTTTCTAGGTCTTTTTGAAATTCCAGCCCTTTGAAAATTCCGTATTTTTCATACTTATAAAGGTCTCTTCTTGCATCTATCTCAACAACAATACCTGAATTTGCAAATTTGCTATTTCTACTTGAGGGGGACATGCCATTTACGACCACTTCCTCCGGAGCTGTAGCCGCCGGGACTATAAAACCTCCCGGACACATACAAAATGAATACACTCCTCTGTCATTGATTTGTTGTACAAGGCTGTATGAAGCTGCCGGCAATAATGGATTTCTCTCTGTTGAACAATGATATTGTATTGAGTCTATTATTTGTTGCGGATGTTCAATACGAACTCCCATTGCAAAGGATTTAGCTTCTAATTTTATTTCTTTCTTTTTCAATAGATAATAGATATCTCTTGCAGAATGACCTGTTGCTAATATTACGGCAAATACATCAAATTCTTTTCCGTTTTCCAAAACTATTGTTTTGATTTGTTTGTCTCCAATAACAAAATCTGTTACTTTGGAATCAAAATGAATTTCTCCTCCAAAATTTAATATAGTATTACGGATATTCTCTACGACTCTTGGTAGTTTATTAGTCCCGATATGCGGATGTGAATCCACTAATATCTGCCCCGGAGCACCATGTTGAACAAGGACTTCAAATATTTTTCTTACATCACCTCGTTTCAAACTTCTGGTATACAATTTACCATCAGAGTAAGTGCCGGCACCTCCTTCTCCAAAGCAATAATTGGAATTTTTGTTTACAAAATGATTTTGATTTATTGCTTTAATATCCCTTCTTCGCTCATTGACTCTTTTACCTCTCTCAAAAACAACCGGTTTATACCCTAGCTCCAAACATCTCAAGGCTGCAAACATTCCGGCAGGGCCAAATCCAATAATATGAATTTCTTTTGCATTTGAAACATTTTTGTAATTCAATTTGACCGGATTTTCTTCTAAAGTCTCTTCATTGATAAAAACTTTTACTTTATAGTTGAAATATATCAAGGGCTTTCGTGCATCAATTGACTTTCGCAAAACAATCAACCTATTGATTTCATCAAGTTCTAATCTTAATATTTTTGCCGCTTTATTTTTAAGTACAACTTTCCCATTTGCTTCTTTAAGGCTAACTCTTATTTGAATCTCTCGTATCATATCAATTTTTCCATTTTCAATAAGAATGAGTATTCAAGTGCTACTTCCTTCAGTCTTTTGAACCTACCGGAAGCTCCTCCATGGCCTGTCTCCATATCACAATGCATCAATAAAATATTCTCATCAGTTTTTAGCTCTCTCATTTTCGCTATCCATTTTGCAGGCTCCCAATACTGCACTTGTGAATCCCAATACCCAGTAGTGATAAGCAAGTTTGGATATGATTTTTTTTCGATATTGTCGTAAGGTGAATATGATTTGATATAGTGATAAAACTCTACATCATTTGGATTTCCCCATTCGTCATATTCTCCGGTAGTAAGGGGGATAGTGTCGTCCAACATAGTGGAGACTACATCGACAAAGGGAACTGCAGCGATCACTCCATTCCACAATGTGGGTTGATAGTTGATGATAGCGCCCATCAATAATCCTCCGGCACTTCCTCCCATCGCATAAAGATGTTTAGAAGAAGTATAATTTGAACTAATTAAAAACTTTGCTACATCTATAAAATCAAAAAAAGTATTTTTCTTTTTTAGTTTTTTCCCCTCAAGATACCATTTTCTACCCATCTCTTGACCACCTCTGATATGGGCAATTGCAAATACAAAACCTCTATCTAGAAGACTAAGTCTTGCAGAGCTAAAGTAAGGGTCAATGCTGATACCATACGAGCCGTAACCATAAAGCAATAATGATGTTTCGCTGTTTATTTTTGTATCTTTATGATAAACTAAGCTAATCGGAATCTTAATACCATCTCTAGCACTAGTATAAAATCGCTCGCTCTTGTAATTTGATTGATTAAAGTCTCCTAATACTTCAACTTCCTTAAGCAATGTTCTTGATTTTGTTTTCATATTAAAATCAAAGGTTGACATCGGAGTAGTCAAAGAAGAATATTTTAATCGTAATATGGAAGTGTCAAATTCGTGGTTGGAAGAAGTGAAAACAAAATATGCACTTTCAGGAAATTCAATTCTATAATCTTTTGCTCCATTCTCAATAACTCTTAGAGTTGTGTTGCCATTTACCCTTTCGGAGACTACAATAAAATCCGTAAAAACATCTAGGTCGGATATTAACACATCTTCTTTATGTTCAATAAATTCTGTCCAATATTCTTTAGAAGTCTTTGATTCGAAACAGCTCATAATTTTAAAATTAAGTGCTTCCTTGTCATTAGTTCTTATGTACCATCTATCCGAATGGTGATAAATATCATATTCCAAGTCTTTAATTCTTTCTTGAAAAATATGAAATTCTCCATCCGGATTATTTGCATCCAAATACCGGTATTCATCCGAAATAGTAGATTTTGAACCTATAACAATATATTTTCCGGATTTGGTCTTTGCCACAAATGTAGAAAAGGTATCATCCTTCTCATGGTAAACTTCCACATCATCGTTTTGACTCGTTCCTAAAATGTGTTTAAATATTTTATATGACCTTAATGTTTCGTCCTTTTTAGCATAAAAAACAGTTTTATTATCATTGGCCCAAATACCATATCCTGTAGTACCTTTTATTTCGTCTTTCAATAGCTCACCTGAAATCAATTCTTTAAATTTTAACGTATATATACGTCTACTTACAGTATCTTCTCCAAAAATCAATAATTCGTTGCTAGGACTCACCGACAATGAAGAAACATTGTAATAGCTAAAACCTTCCGCTAGTTTATTGACATCCAAAAGTAGTGCTTCTGGATTATTCAAAGTCTCTTTTTTTCTGCTATATATTGGATATTCAAGTCCTTTGCCATATTTGACTATATAATAGTAACCATTTTTATAGTACGGGACAGAGCTATCATCCTCTTTAATTCTTCCTTTCATTTCTTTAAACAATAGCTCTTGAAAACCTTTGGTATCAGACATTATTTCATCTTTGTAATCGTTTTCAGCATTGAGATAATCCAATACATCTTGAGTTTGATTATCAGGATTCTCACTATTCTTTTGTTCGTCACTCAATCTCATCCAAAAGTAATTGTCAATTCGTATGTCTCCATGTTTTTCCATTTCAAATGGAATCTTTTTTGCTATGGGTGCTTGTATATTTTTCATTGTATGCTTTAATCTTTTCACAAAGTTACCCATTATTAGAAGAAATCAGTCTAAATCGAAGAACTTAACTGAATAAATTTAAAAAAACTTTGGACATTAAAAAAAAATAACAAATTGTAATTACATACAAAATCGTATTTAAGGAATTACCAAAAGTACCAATAGAAAAATCAAAGGGGGATTAGACTCCCCATATCTTTGATTGAAAATCACGACATCAAGAACAAGGTTGAGCTCATTTTAGAAAAGAGGTATTTCATTTAAAGATTGGAATAAAGCATTCAAAGAAATGAATGTTTTTATACTCATTCAATGAGATAATCTAAAAAATATTTTAACTTAGCACCTGAATAAAAAATTCAAAAAAATGAACCGAATAAAAGAGGTTTTAGAAAAAAAAGGAATAAAGCACATTTGGCTTGCTGAACAATTGGGTAAAAGTTACAATATGGTAAACTCTTATGCTCAGAACGGAAGACAACCAAGCTTAAAAGATTTGTATAAAATAGCCAATATACTGAATGTTGAGATAAACGATTTATAAATACCAATTAAAGAACTGAATTGAACACTCAAATAGACATATTAGAAAATGAAATACTAGAAGCATATCCAGAAGTTTTGGATATGCTTCTGTATGACCACACTACTCAAAGAAATATTATTTGGGCTACTAGTAATTATGAATATTTGGGAGAAAATTATATCAATAAAAAAGAAATTAAACCTGAATTGATTACTGGTACAAATGGAAACGTGATAATGACAAGAGTACAAAAAGATTCTGTATTACAACTGTCAAGGGTAAAAAAAATGGCAGAAGTATTTACACCATCTTGGATTTGTAACGCCCAAAACAATTTAATAGACAAATCTTGGTTCCAGCGAGAAAATATTTTCAATATAGAAATCAAAGGAAATAAATGGAAAACAATTAAAGAAAAAATTACATTTCCTAACAACAAAACTTGGAAAGATTACATTAGGGATAAACGACTTGAAATTGCTTGTGGAGAAGCACCATATATTACCAGTCGATATGATGCAACTAATGGGGAGTTTATTGAAGTTGAAGATAGAATAGGTTTGTTAGACCGAAAATTAAGAATAATTAATGAAAATGTTAAGAATTTAGAAGAATGGATAAGTTGGGCAGAAATTGCTTATGAAAACACTTATGCTTACGAATGGCAAGGAGATAGCTTACTACTTGCTAGGGAATCAATGCTATATACATTTATAGAAAATTATAAATACAAATTTAGAAAAGAGCCTTCTCTTAAATCAATTCAAACCATTGCAAATATTATTTCTTGGAATGTGTGGCAAATGGACGGTTTAAAAAGTGTAGTTCCATTATCTTGTACAGAAAGTGAAATAAAAACAATTAATCTATTTGGGGAAGAAGAAAAAGTAAAATCTTTTTGCAAAGGATGCCTTACTAATGATATGTTTAAACACAATGGAATTTATTGCATAATAAAAGATTGGTCAATAAAAAATGAAGTTTCAGGTAAAAAAGGACAAAATGTTAGATTTATTGACTTGGTAAAAAAGTAATTTTAGTGATTTATGGCAGAAAATAATTTAATAAATACAGAATTACTTAACAATATAATCATTGGTAGAGTTGAACCGCAAATTTATGCTTTCACGACTAAAACAATCCCAAATTATTTAAAAGTAGGCGACACATACAGACCTGTAGAAACAAGACTTAATGAATGGAGAAAACATTTCCCAAATCTTGAAAAGAAATTTCAAGAAATTGCTAAAGTAGATGAAAAAACATTTTTTAGAGATTTTGCCGTACATAAATACTTAGAAAATGAAATTAACAAATCGCGTTTGTTACGCGATTCTTTAGATTCAATTACATATTACTCAAATGAATTTTTTAAAGATACTTCAGCAGAAGATTTAATTAATGCTATTATTGATATCAAATATTGTCACAATAATAATGATTCAAAATATCAATATTATAAATTTGAAGACAGTCATATTCCAATAATTCATACATACAAAAGAGAAGAAAAATATGAACCAAGACCAAACCAACAAGAAACCATTGACAGATTTAAAGAAGCTATAAAAAAAGGCAGAAGCAACTTATTAATGTATGCTGTAATGCGTTTTGGTAAGTCTTTTACATCAATGTGTTGTGCAGTTGAGATGGACGCTAAAATTGTATTAATTGTTTCTGCAAAAGCTGATGTAAAAGGAGAGTGGAAAAAGACTGTTGAAAGTCATATCAAATTTGTTGGTTTTTCTTTTTTAGATAGTAATTCACTTTTACAAAGCGATACAGTTATCAAAGAAAAAATTGAAGCAAAGGAAAAAATTGCTTTATTTCTAACGCTACAAGATTTACAAGGAGATGATATAAAAACAAAACATAAGGAAGTATTTGAAAATCAAATTGACTTATTGCTTATTGATGAAACTCATTTTGGTGCAAGAGCACTAGAATATGGTAAAGTTTTAAAAGATTTTAAATCTAAAGAATTAAAAAGTGAGCAAAAACTAAACGATAATTCAATTGATGAATTAGAAACAGCCACTAAAACTCTAAAACCCAAAGTTCGCATACATCTTTCAGGAACACCTTATCGTATTTTAATGAATAGTGAATTTACTAAAAACGATATAATAGCATTTTACCAGTTCACAAATATTGCAGAAGACCAAAGAAAATGGAATGAAGAAAATTTAACAAAAGACGAAATTAAAGAATGGGATAATCCTTATTATGGTTTTCCTCAAATGATAAGATTTGCCTTTAATCCCAATGAATCATCAAGAAGAAAAATGGAAGAACTGAAAAAGAATGGAATTACCTATGCTTTTTCTGAATTATTAAAGCCAAAATCAATACTTAAAGATAAAACTAACAACCTACACAAAAAATTTATCTACGAACAAGAAATAATAGACTTATTAAAAGTAATTGATGGCTCTCAAGAAGATGATAATTTATTAAGTTTTTTAGATTATGATAAATTAAAAGACGGTAAAATGTGCCGTCATATTGTGTGTGTTTTACCTTATCGTGCATCTTGTGATGCTTTTGAAGAATTAATAAAAAGTAATGAATTTAGAAATCTAAGTTCGTATGAAGTAATTAATATTTCTGGAGTTGAAAATGAAAAAATATATAAAGATACTCAGTCGGTAAAATCCAAAATAGCAAACTATGAAAGTGAAGGTAAGAAGACAATTACATTAACCGTAAATAGAATGCTTACTGGTAGTACTGTTCCACAATGGGACACTATGTTGTATTTAAAAGATACAGCATCACCACAAGAGTATGACCAAGCAATTTTTCGGTTACAAAGTCAATTTATTAAAATTTACAAAGAACCAAATGGAGATATTGTAAAATATAATATGAAACCTCAAACCTTATTAGTTGATTTTAATCCTAATAGAATGTTCCAAATGCAGGAACAAAAATCACAAATATATAATGTAAATACAGAAGCCAATGGTAATACTAATTTGGAAGAAAGAATTTCAAGAGAACTCGAAATTTCACCAATTGTAGTAATAAACAACAATAAAATTGTTCAAATAGAACCATCAGATATTATTGATTCAGTAAGAAAGTATTCAAGTGAAAGAAGTGTGATTGATGAAGCTACATCTATATCAATAGATATGTCTTTATTAGAAATAGAAGCAATAAAAGCAGAAATAGAAAAACAAAGTAAAATAGGTTCTAAACAAGGACTTGAAATAAAACCTACAAAAGGAGAAGGAAATGATATTGATGTAGATGATGTTTCTGATGATGATGACGATACAGATGAAGTTGGCACAAAACAAAAACACACAAAAGAAGAAAAGATTGACTATAAAGGGAAATTTGCTATGTATTACGCAAGAATTCTTTTCTTTTCATTTTTAACAGATTCTAAAGTTAAATCACTTCAAGAAATTATTAACCAAATAAAAAGTATTGTTGATAATAAACGTATTGCTTCAAATTTAAACCTTGAACTTGATATACTTTCATTATTTCAAAAACACATCAATCCATTTGTTTTAAGCGAATTAGATTATAAAATTCACAATATTAATTCTTTAGCAAACGACACAACTATTTCGACTATTGAAAGAGCGAGTAATGCTATGAAAAAATTTAGTCGCTTATCTGATTCTGAAATTGTAACCCCTGAAATTGTTACAGATAAAATAATTAATTCCCTACCAAGTAAGGCAATAAGTAAACCATCTCTACTACTTGATATTGCCTCAAAACAAGGTGAGTTTGTTTATGCAGTTTATAAGAAGTTTGGTAAAGATGTAGCCAATAATTTTTATTCTATACCTACATCTAAAATAGCTTATGAATTTACAAGAAAGGTGTACAAACTTCTAGAATTAAACTTAGATAACATAGAACGTAAATACACATCTTACGATTTAATCAAAGAACACGATTTGATTAAAGATGAAACAATAAAATTAAACAATAAAAATATGAAATTTGATGTAATAGTTGGTAATCCGCCATATCAAGAAAGTGACGGTGGTGCTAGAGCAAGTGCCAAACCCATTTATCAAGATTTTGTTAATATAGCAAAGAATCTTAACCCTACTTTTATTTCTATGATTATGCCAACAAGATGGTATGCTGGAGGTAAAGGACTAGACACATTTAGAGACCAAATGCTTAACGACAAAAATATCTCAGAACTACACGACTTTCTAAAGCCAGATTTGATTTTCCCAAACATTAATCTAAGAGGTGGTATTTGTTATTTGCTGTGGAATAGCAAATATGATAACACAAAAAGTTTCACAAAAGTACACACATATAATGATAATTTAACCCCAAAAATTTATTATAGAAATTTAAAAACTAAAGATTCTGATATATTAATACGTCACAGTTTAGCAATTGAAATTTTAAATAAAATTAAATCAGACAAAGAAGTTAAGACTTTCGAGAATTATATCTCATCAAGAAAGCCTTTTGGTTATGAAGCAAATATTGTTAAAAATATCACAGTCTTTAGACCAAATAAAAATAAACTAAAGAAACCTGTTATTTGTTATGGCAAAGGTTATCAAATTGGCTATATTGAAAGGGATGAAATAACAAAAAATACAGATTGGATTAGTAAATACAAAGTATTTACTCCTAGAGCAAATAATATTGGAACAGAACTAAATGATGACAACCTTAATACAATTATAGGAAAGCCCAATTCAATTTGTACTGAATCGTACATTGTTGTTGGTGTTGATTTGGAATTAAATGAATTATCTGCATCAAATATTTGTAAGTATTTCAAAACTAAATTTGCTAGATTTCAGCATAGTATTGGTAAAGCAAGTCAAGACGCAACATCAAAAACATATAAATTTGTTCCTTTACAAGATTTTACGGCAAAGTCGGATATAGATTGGAATAAATCAATTGAAGAAATAGACCAACAACTTTACAAAAAATATAATTTAACAAAAGAAGAAATTGAATTTATTGAAAAAATGATAAAACCAATGTAAGCCAATCCAATTAGAATTGAGCTAAAATACGATGGAAGGATCAAATGGAGTGTTGTTGAACAAAAAAGGACTATTAACAAACTGAGAATCATAAAAAAATGTATAAAGGCTATCAAAGCCTGAGATAAAAGAAATATTTTATCCCGATTTTGCATAGCAACGGAGAAATGGGGAGTCAGAGAGTAGCAGAGCAAAAAAATAAAACATATTGATTTTGAGGTCACCTTAATTTACAATGGGGCAGTTGTTTTGAATTTGCGACACCTTTTAAAGCATCATTTTTTTTATGGTGCAAGGCAGGACTTGAAAGCACGCGATAGCGTGACTTCAAAGCCGGATTTTTAATTCATCATTTACTATTCATAATTCACAATTATCTTTGTACTTTTATCTTTCGTCTTTTTCCTTTTGTCTTCTGATATTTTAAACCATTAAGACATTAAGGAACATTAAGTTGTATTCGATGTAGTTAATTCATTATTCATCATCATTTTGTCTTTCATTTTCTCTGTTTGTTTTATCATCTCTTTTACCCGGCACTTACGTATCGGCAAGTTCCGCTGGTTTTTTTTGTTTCAAATAAATTTGAAACGCCTTTTAGGACTTGAAAGCATGCGATAGCGTGACTTCAAAGCCGGCTTTTTAATTCATAATTCATCATTCATCATTAAATCCTTTTGTCTTTGTCCTTTTGTCTTTTGATATTTTAAACCATTAAGACATTAAGGAACATTAAGTTGTATTCGATGTAGTTAATTCATTATTCATCATCCTTTTGTCTTTCATTTTCTCTGTTTGTTTTATCACCTCTTTTACCCGGCACTTACGTATCGGCAAGTTCCGCTGGTTTTTTCTGTCGCAAATAAATTTGAAACGCCTTCCAGGACTTGAAAGCATGCGATAGCATGACTTCAAAGCTGGCTTACGTTTGCTTCGCTTCGCTTCGTAAATTCAGAACAAATGACCCAATACAAACAAAAGATTTAATTATTGTTTGAAAATAAGATAAATATGAGATTTTATGCAGATTTTGCAGAGCAACGGAGAAATGGTGCGTTAGATGTTAACAGAAAAAAAACCTTTATTTTTCAAAAATCAAGCACTTTTTAGACAGACACTATTTAAACATATTCGTAATTGAAAAAAAAATTAAGTTTATAAGCTATAAAAAACAAATGCTTTGTATCTTTGTTGACTTTATATACAAAAGCAAATTTTAATCAACTATGGCAAAAATAGAACTTAATAGTTTAGTTACAAATATAATCAAGGTATCGCCTTCAATGAGGATAATAAGGGTGAAGCCTGATGAATGGAACTTACCCGAATTTAAAGCCGGACAATTTGTAGTATTGGGTTTGCCGGGATCTGCGCCAAAAGCTGCTGAAGCGACAACAGAGTTCAAAGAGCAAGACCCTGATAAAATGATAAGAAGAGCATATTCGATAGCCTCATCATCGACAGACGAGTATGTCGAATTCTATATTTCCATTGTTAGATCCGGTTCTCTGACTCCGCGAATATTCAAGCTTGAAATTGGCGATCGTATTTATATGAGTCAAAAACCAACGGGAATGTTTACTTTGGATCAGGTTGACGAAGATCAGAATGTAGTGCTTATTGCTACAGGTACAGGTGTCGCACCTTATATGAGTATGTTGCGTACTGATGCGCTTCACAGGAAAGGGCATATCGTTATCATCCAAGGAGCTTCAAATAGTTGGGATTTGGGATATTTTTCAGAGTTGAAGTTATTGAGTAATATGTTTAGTAAATTCACATATTATCCTACTATTACAGAGCCTGACAAAGAACCTGCCGGATGGTCAGGAGATACTAGATTTATTGAAAAGATATGGGAAGATCCTAAATTTAGTGAAAAGATAGGATTTGAACCAAAAGCAGAAAATACACATGTCTTCTTATGCGGTAATCCTAATATGATTAATTCAATGAAAGAGACTCTTTACAAAGATGGATTTAAAGATCACAAGAGAAGAGAGCCCGGACAAATTCATGCAGAGGAATTTTAATTACAGATTCAAAAATTAATGAAAAAAGGTTTTATAATATTTATTATAGTAGTTTTAGCATTAGGAGTTGGGAATACACAAACCATAGTGGTCACCGACAATCAAAAGCTGTATAATGCTTTTGACAGGTTATTAATTAAATTTAGGCCAAATACCAAAATACATTCTTCTATTAAACCTTATAGCGTTTCGGATATCGTCAGGACAAGTATTGAGATATTGGAGTCAGATCGTGAAATTTCTTCTAGAGATATAGAAGATATAGAGTATATACTGAAAGATAATATCGATTGGTTAATGTATATTTATGGTAAGGATAAATACGATGAGATTTCAAAAAAAATAGCTGCTAGCCATACCGGATTTTTAAAGTATTTATACAAATCTTCTTCATCATTTTACGCTGGACATCACAAAGATTTTTTTATAAAGGTAGATCCGGTTATTAATTTTAGATTTGGAAAAGATATCAAGTCAAATTCATATATTTTCAATAATACAAGGGGCTTTAGAATTTCCGGATTATTAGATAAAAAAATATATTTCTATTCATCCCTGTATGAGACGCAGCAAGGTTTTTTAACGCATATCAATAGGAAAATAAAACGCGACTTAGCCATTCCGGGACAAGCGTTTTACAAACCATACAAAAGCAGTATTTTCAAGGGAGCACAGGGGTATGATTTTCTAAATGCTCAAGCTTACATCGGTTTTAGTATTACTAAAAATCTTTTGATGCAATTGGGACATGGTAAGGTATATCTCGGAGACGGGGTTCGTTCATTGTTGCTATCTGATTACAGTACAAATTACTATTATTTGAAATTTGATACACGGATTTGGAAATTTCATTATCAAAATGTATTTGCTGAATTGTCAGAGACAAGCCGTGAGAGAATAAGCATTGATACTATTTTGCCAAAGAAATATATGGCTGCTCACTATTTGAGCTTCAAGCTGCACAAAAATTTTGAAATAAGTCTTTTTGAAAGTGTGATTTTCAGTAGAAACAAAGGAAATGGAAATAGATTTGAATTACAATATCTAAACCCGATAATATTGTACAGGACAGTTGAACAGTTCACAGGTAGTGGAGACAATGTTTTAGTAGGTTTAAACTGGAAATATAATATTTTTAAAGGCGGTTCATTTTATGGACAATTGCTATTGGATGAGTTTAATTTTTCAAAAATAAAAGAAGACCCTACCTGGTGGGGCAACAAATATGGTTTCCAAATTGGGTTTAAATACTTTGATATTTTAAAAATAAATCATCTTGACTTACAGGTAGAGAGCAATATTGTAAGACCATATACTTATGCTCATAGAGATAGTATTTTGTCATACAGCCATTACAATCAGGCTTTGGCACATCCTTTGGGAGCAAATTTTAAAGAGCTGATTATTGAATTAAAATATTCTCCAATCACTAAATTAATGATTAGGACAAAGGCTCTTTTTGCAGCTAAAGGTGAAGACTATAACAAATTTAGTTATGGTGGAAATATATTGAGATCAAATGATAATAGGCCAAAAGATGTAGATGGAAATATCCGAGAATTTGGTTATCGGATTAGTGATGGCAAACTGAGAAAGATAGCTCAATTTTCATTGAATTTTAGTTATATGTTATATCACAATTATTTTTTGGACTTCGATACAATGTACAGGAAAGATTCTTTTGAAGAGAGCAACTCAAATTTCAAAGAGTTTTCTTTTAGTTTTGGGATAAGAGCTAATATTGATAATAAATGTATTGACTATTAATTTTTTAATATATAATTGTTTGTAATTAAAAATTGTAGTACATTTACGCGTTTTAAATTAATTGAATGCTTTAAAAACATAGATGGATTCAGATAAGAATAAATACACTAGTGACGATATTTCATTGAGGGATCTTATTATTAGAGTAAGAGATTTTAAGAATGAATTGATTAATAATAAAACTATTTTCCTTGGGTTTATTATATTTTTTGTCTTATTTTTATTATATAAATCACTTAATGAGAGACCATCCTATTCTGCGACTTTGACTTTCATGTTAAACAAAGGAGAGGGAAGTTTGGGGGGATTGGGCAGCCTGCTGGGAGAGATTGGGTTTGGAGGAAAAGGTAAATATAGCAAGAAGAAGATGATGACTTTAAGCAAATCCAGAAGAATTATCGGTGATGCAATTTTCAAAAATGAGACAGTAAACGAAAGTAATGATTTGTTAGCAAATCATGTTATCAAGCATTTGGATACAATTGGGAAATGGGCAAATGTACCTTGGTACAATAAGCTACTTAATAAGTCCAATCCACTTAAAGGATTTCAATTTAAAAGTGGAGCAATTGACTCTTTTGATCTTGACTCCAAGGCAGCTTTTAAAGCAGTATATGAAAGCATAGCAGGAAGTGCAAACGGAGGTGCGGGATTGATGTCAAATAAGTTTGATGAAGAGTCGGGCATAATGGAAATATCTATAAATTCCAATGACCCTGAGCTTTCAATAGCTTTGGCTAATGATATTTTTGATGAATTAAGTAAGTTTTTTATAGATAAAACAATAGAGAAACAAAAAGCAACTTACGACATACTTAAAGAAAAAGTAGACTCAATAGAAGGAGAATTATCGTATAAACAAACGGCGTTAGCTGCCTTTGAAGACAGAGCTCAAGGACTATGGACAAAATCTGCTAAACTGAGGAAAAGCAAACTTCAGCAGGAAGTAAAGAAACTTGCTATTTTGTATGGAGAAGTATTGAAAAATCTGGAAATAGCCGATTTTACGCTTAGGAATAAAACACCTTTTGTTCAGCCTATTGATAGACCTATTTTACCTTTGGACGGAACAAAAAGATCTTTGCCGAAGTCAATAATTATCGGACTCATTTTGGGTTTGTTTTTAGGTGGTTTGTTTGTCATATTGAGAAAAATATATAGAGATGCAATATCTGAAGAATAGAAATATTAGTATTGCAATGCATAGTCAAATAATCAAAAAGGAAATATCTATTTTTTTTCGAATATTATTTATAGAATTAATAGATTTTTAATAACAAAACTTGCGACTTTGTCGTTTTGATTGGAATTATTATTTATAAAAGTAAAAAAATATTACGATGAATATTCAAATGGTAGACCTAAAAGGTCAATACAAAAAGATTAAAAAAGAAATAGATAAAGCAGTAATAGAAGTGCTTGAATCTTCTGCCTATATCAACGGACCAAAGGTCAAAGATTTGCAAATTCATCTTGAAGATTACCTTAAAGTAAAGTATGCTATTCCGGTAGCCAATGGAACGGATGCTTTACAAATAGCATTGATGGCTCTAGGATTAAAACCTGGTGACGAAGTTATAGTGCCAGCTTTTACATTTGTAGCCACAGCAGAGGTAATAGCACTACTAGGCATTACTCCTATAATGGTTGATGTTGATCCAAATACCTACAATCTCACGGGTGAAATTGTAGAAAAAGCTATAACAGCTGCAACTAAAGCCGTGGTGCCTGTCCATCTATACGGTCAAACCGCAGACATGGAGGGGATAATGAAGGTTGCCAAAAAACATAATATATATGTCATTGAAGACAATGCTCAGGCGATTGGAGCAGATTATACTTTTAGCGATGGCACTATAGCTAAAGCCGGCACGATAGGTGATATCGGTACAACATCATTTTTTCCGGCAAAAAACTTGGGTGCTTATGGAGATGCGGGAGCCATATTTACTAATAGTGATAAATTGGCAAATGAAATGAGAATAATTGCAAATCACGGTATGGAAAAGAGATATTATCACGATAAAATAGGTGTAAATTCCAGATTGGACTCCATCCAGGCAGCCATCTTGGATATAAAACTAAATTACCTTGACGAGTACGCTTCAGCGCGCAGAAAAGTTGCAGATAATTATGATAAAGCATTTAGCGATATCGAATTCATTCAGACTCCTGTAAGAACAGCTGAATCAACTCATGTATTTCATCAATATACCATGCGCATCACCAATGGCAAAAGAGATGAGCTGAACCAATATCTCAATGACAAAAAAATACCAAATAATATCTATTATCCTGTTCCTTTATATGCACAAGAAGCATTTAAGCACTTGTCAGGAGCGGTAGATTTTTTACCTTCTACCGATTTACTGTGCAAAGAGGTGATTTCCCTGCCAATTCATACTGAAATGACGGATGAAATTCAAGCAGTAATAATAGATGCGGTAAAATCATTTTTCGAGTAGAATAAAGGTAATAGTTAGATTATTTCAATTTGAGCAGAATGTCCTGGTATTAACAATAGACTTATGGTTTTTCATGAGAACAATTGTGTATACATTTTACCGTTTCATACAGCTCAGTTGAAAAGAGATTACATCTTATGTCTTTCCCAGTGGTTTTGTGCTTCTATTTCCTCTAGTATTTGAAGATAATTGTAGTATCTCAGTTCAGATATTTCTTCGTTTTCCATGGCTTCCTTTACAGCACATCCCGGTTCGTTGCGGTGGGTACAATTCGAATATTTGCATAACTTGGATTTATTAAAAAACTCTCTAAAGTTATGAGCGACATCAAGAACTTCAAGATTGTTAAAACTCAGATTTTTGATGCCCGGAGTATCTATTATTTTGCCACCGAAGTCCAAATCAAACATTTCTGCAAAAGTAGTAGTGTGTTGTCCTTTTCCTGTATAGTTACTCAACTCTTTTGTCTTTAAATTCAGTTTTGGTTGAATACTATTTATCAATGTTGATTTACCTACTCCTGATTGACCGGCTACAAGACTAATCTTATCTTTCATCTTCTTTTTTATAGTATCAATACCCTCCCTTTCTATTGCAGAGGACAAAAAACAATCATAACCGATTTTTGTATATACTTGTCTTAGATAATCAAAAACTCTCAAGTCCCCTTCATTATAGATATCTGATTTATTAAAGATAATAGAAACGGGGATATTGTATGGCTCAGTCATCAACAAAAACCTATCGATAAAACCTTGTTTCAGTTTTGGTTGATTTATAGTTATTATTAAGATGGCTTGATCTATATTGCTGGCAAGCAAGTGAAGAAAATGTTTTTTGCGGGGAGATTGCCTGACGACAATATTCTTTCTAGGATGAATATTTTTAATTATTCCTGTTTTTTCTTCAATATCTTCAATTTCAATATCGACAATATCGCCAACAGCTACAGGATTGGTCAATTTCATCCCTTGAAGTCTAAATTTTCCTTTTATTCTGCATTTGACCACTTTGCCTATATCGGACTCTACTTCATACCATGAACCGGTTGATCTTATAACAGTCGCTTTATTTATCAAAACAAATCATTTATTAAATGAATGAATTGCGTTCGCCAGTTCGGGGAGTAAATCCGGGGTCTTCTCAATAATGTCACCTATTACAATTAGGTCAGCCCCTGCTTTTGCATCTTCATATGCTTTTTTAGCTGTTTTTATCCCCCCACCCACGATAAGCGGGATGTCTATAGTATTGGATACTGCTTCAATAATATCTTCATGAATTGGGTTCATTGCTCCGCTACCGGCATCCATAAATATTGTCCTAAGTCCAAGTAATTCACCTGCCATTGCTGTACTAGCAGCAATATCAGGCTTATTGGCAGGGATTGGATTTGTGTTTGACATATAGGTTACTGTCGTTGGTACTCCTCCATCTATAAGCATATATCCCGTAGGAACAATCTCAAGAGGACTCAATTTTAGATAAGGTGCGACTACGACATGCTTCCCTATTAGTAGTTCTGCATTTCTACCCGATATCAGAGATAAGAGCAATAATGCATCAGCCTTATAACTCAACTGAAATGAGCTCCCGGGAAATAATATCATAGGTATATCACATTCCTTTTTAATGGATTCCAAAGTTTTATCGAGCATATCACTGACTATAAGACTTCCTCCTATAAAAAAATAATCGACATGTGAATCAATTGCCAACTTTAGAGTCTTTTCAAATTGTCTTAGCCGCATCTTATCAGGATCAAGCAGTACTGCAAATCTTTTTTTGCCATTTTCTTTTCCTTTTACAATATCCTTATATATTTTATTAAGCATAAACCATTTATTTGCAACAAAGATAACTAGTGTTGGGATAAAATTGATATTTTTAACAAAAAATCTATTAAACTTAATAAATAATAATCTTTTTTTCTGAAAATATGTGACTTACATTTTGAGAACCGTCATATTAATGTCCACCTTCTCAAGGTTGGCATTTTGGGGTTATGTAAGAGATTATCAATATTTTGGTAATCTCTTTTTTTGCTTGCAAGGACAGTAGGAACTAAAGTTATTCCACATCAAATCCTATATCATCTCTAAAGTACTTGTTGTCAAAGTCAATTAAATTTGCATTTTTCAAACTTTGCAATAAAGCATCTTCTTTTTTCTTAGCCAAGGAGGTGACTGTTAGGACCCTACCTCCATTTGTCAAGATTTTACCATCTTCTTTTTTTGTACCTGCATGAAAAATGATACTATCTTCTATCTTATCAAGGTTTTTAATTTCTTTTCCTGTTTCGTAATTTTCCGGATAATTTGACGAGGTCAACATTACTGTTACAGCATAGTTGCTTTCGTGTTCAATTGTATGTTCACTTATATCATTGGTGTAAAGAGAGTTTAAGAGTTTTACAAGATCATTTTTTAATCTTGGAAATACTACTTCAGATTCAGGATCACCCATTCTACAATTGTATTCTATGACGTATGGATCTCCATTGACATTGGTAAGTCCGAAAAAAATAAATCCTTTATAGTCGATATCTTTTTGCCATATTCCGGAGATAGTAGGTTGTATTATTTTGACAACAGTCTTTATCAATAAATCATCATTGATAAATGAAACAGGTGATATCGCACCCATACCTCCTGTATTTAGCCCTGTATCAGCAAGACCTACTCTTTTATAATCCTTAGCGATTGGCAGCATTTTGTAACTTTTGCTGTCTGTGATTACAAACACTGAATACTCTACCCCATCCAAAAATTCTTCAATGATTACATTGTCACCGGCACTTCCGAATTTGCCATCAAAAATATCAGCAATATCTTTTTTAGCTTGATCTTTATCCTCTGTAATGATTACGCCTTTTCCTCCTGCCAAGCCATCTGCTTTAATTACAATTGGTGTTTTTATAGTGTCAATAAAGTGAAAAGCATCTTCTTTTTGTTGTTTGTTGAATACTTTATAATCTGCTGTTGGAATACCAAATTCCTTCATAAACTCTTTAGCATAAGCCTTACTTCCTTCAAGCATCGCTCCCCTTTTAGAAGGACCGATTATTTTGAGTTTGGGTAATAGTGTTTTCAATTTATCATAAATACCATTGACTAAGGGCTCTTCCGGCCCTATAATTACCATCTCAATATTTGACTTTGTGATAAAACCAACTAGCTCTTCAATATTATCTATATCTATATTTACATTAGTGCCAAACTGTTCTGTACCGGGATTGCCCGGAGAAATATACAATTTTTCTAAGAGAGGGCTTTGGTGAAGCTTCCATGCAAAAGCAGACTCCCTACCTCCTGATCCAATTAATAGGATATTCATAATACAAGTATTTAAAAATAATAAAACCTCTATTCAATAATAAAAAAAGCAATTTCAGTATAATGCTCCAAAGATATTAACAAAAAATCAAATAATGTAAAAATAACTATTAAATTAATAGAATAGTCATATTTTTTCACAATTTGATTTATCAATCCAACCGGTTTCCTTATTCAAAAGTTTAACTTTATACCAATTATTGATACTATCTATCAATTGAAATTTTTCTCCGGGTTCTAATTTATACAACAACTCGCTCCTACTATCAGGAGCGTTGAAAAGGGAATCCGATTTTATAAGAATACATTTATCACTTTTATAAATTATTTTTTCCTTTCTAAATGATGCAAATATTGATACAGTTAAAAATAGAATCAAAACGAAAACATACAAAGAAAACCAGCCACTAAAACTATAATCTTTGAACCAATAAAAGCCAAAAACAATAACTAATAACAGGGCACTTAAAAATGAAAGAGCTGTCCATATCCCAAGGCTGAAAAGATTAGTCACTCCTATCCACCATCTATTGAGAAAAAAATCTGGAAGTTCGACAATCTCAGAATCAATCTTTCTTTTTGCTAAAAAAATATTGTGTTTTATGTCATTATCGTTTGGTTTATATTTCAGAGCTTTTTCATAATTCAAAATCGCTTTACCAAATTCTCCCTGTTTGAAGTAAGAATTACCCAAATTGTAATACAATTCCGGGGAGTATTGCTTTGATTCTACCAAAGAATCATACAATTCAATTGATTTTGCAAAATTTCCTTTGCTATATTCCTTTTTGGCATTTATCAAAACATCATTTTGAGAAAAAAGACCCGAGACGACACTCAAAACCAATATTAAAATCCTTATCACGCGCATAAAAAAAACTATTATATTATATATATTGAAAAGATAACGGAAATTGGGTGAAATAAATTTTATTTTTGTTATAAATATGCAGTTGTCTTGATTATTTCATTTTTGCTGAATAAGGACAACAATAGAAGCTATACCGGTCTAGTGCTTTGAAACATAAAACACTTTTTATGATGATCATATAGAATTTAGAATTTGCACTGCTAATTTTTGGCTATAAAATCATAATTCTATTGCCGTTTAATGCGAAACCCTGGCAATATTTTTTATATCATAAACAAATATTTCATTATTTAAAGAATCTATAGGGCGTACTAAATATTTCATTAAATCTTTGTTGCTCAATACTTTTTTATCTATGACAATAAAATATTCTATCCCTGCATCATTGTACAGATCTTTAAGATAATAGAATTTGTCAAAGTCATGAGCTAAAGTCCTTCCTCTACAATCAAAGTAATACAAGCTGATGTTTGGTGAGTCATCAGGATAAACTGCTATCTTTGTTTTATTAAATTTCAAATTATTTTTATCTAAAAATGCTTTAAATTCATGTTTATTATAATAAAAGCTTTTCGGATAGTTCAAAGAAACATTTTCCTTATTTAGGAATTGTAATTTCATGTATTCTCCGGCAAAAAACACATTGTAAATACCAAGTGATAAAGTTAAAACACTAAAAATAATTTTTAGTCTATTATTTTTTAACCTGTCACTCACTATCTTAAAGAAAATAACAATATTGAAAATATAAAACGGAATAATATCAATTGTATAGTAATCATGAACAGTAAACCTCTTCATCCATAATAACAAAAAAGAAGCAGTACCTATAAAAAATATAAAATAAAAAATTGATAACAAATCAAATCGTCTTAAAAAATATATAAGATTAAATACTATTACCGCAAAGAAAAACTTCATTAATGTATACTGAAAAACCCTTCCATCAAACCCTGTAGAAATATTGTGTAATGCAAATCGTAAATCCTTAGCTTCCAGCATTGTAAATGGCACTATTGAGGTAGAAAACACACCGGAATGGTGTATAGCATTATAGTGTTTTACCCAAAACACCCACATCGCTACGGGGAGTACTACACCAACAAAAACAACCACTAAATCTTTAACATTAAAACGTTTATATATCTTTAGTGCGGTTGCAATAGATTCTGTAAATATAATACTTAAAAACAATATAAGCATTGTTGGTTTTATGAGACCGGCTAAGGTAAAAAGGAGTATCGCCGGATAAAAATTTGAATTCTTACTTTTAAACCTGTATCTGTAGTAAAAATATGATCCTGCGAATAATAAACCAAGCGCGGGAGTATTAGGGATAAAACTATAACCATAAAATGCTAAAACCGGCATTCCTAATAATATTAAAATTATTGAGAATGCAAGAATAATATTATCATAGAAATAATCCTTTAGCAATTGTGCCAAAAAATAAATCCCAATATAATAAAGCAATAAATCTATTATCCTGAGTATATAATCATGATTACCAAAAATCTTATAAAAAAAAGCAGCTAAATAATATGTTAAGGGAAACTCACTTGCCGCTGCACTATCACCTGAAATCAGAGCATGAACTTTTGGATTGAAAAACGATAGCCCATTATGAAAATAGTTCATAGCAAGTGAAGCACTGTCACTCTGCCTCCATGTATGTACAGATGAAGGGCCAAATTGAGAAATATAAATGTAATTGTATACAAAGGATACCACAACTAAAACAATAAGTATCGACAAAGAAAAACAACTATTCTTTAGACTATTTTTTATCATAAATATCAGTATTAATTATTTGTCCAGAATCTAATCAAAATTTTTTTTTCAAAAATCAAGCACTTTATAGACAGACACTAATTATATTTTAATATTACTATTATTCACTATATATAGAGGCCTTTTACGCACATCTGTATTTATCCTGCCGATATATTCACCTATGATGCCCAATGACATTAACTGTATACCACCGATAAACATAGATGCTACTATCATAGATGTCCATCCTGTTATCACTCTTTCCAAGATAAAATAAGAGTACAATGCATAAAGCATAATTATAAATGCGATTATTGAAACAATTATACCCATATTACGCACATATACCAAGGGTTTGTTTGAAAATCCGGTAATACCATCTATAGCAAACTTGACCATCCTACTCAAAGGATACCCGGTAGTACCAAAGCGCCTTTCATCTCTCACAAATTCTACATAGCTTGATTTATACCCCATCCAAGCTATTTGACCACGTAGAAATTTATTCTGTTCTTTCATCTTTTTTAGATTGTCTACTACTTTTCTATCTATCAGCCTAAAGTCACCTGTATCTAAAGGGATATCTATGGAAGTCATTTTTTGTAATATACGATAAAATGCCTTAGCAGTAAATTTTTTAAACCATGTTTCACCTTTCCGCTCTTTTCTTTTGGCATACACTACATTATAACCTTCCTTATACTTTTTGTACATTTCAGGTATCAATTCCGGCGGATCTTGCAAGTCTCCATCTATAATGACTATCGCTTGACCTACTGAAAAATCCAAACCGGCAGTGACTGCAATCTGATGTCCGAAATTTCGCGAAAAATCAATGTATTTAACATTTGCATCTTGTGTTGATAGTTTTTGGATTATTTCAAAAGAAGAATCTTTGCTTCCGTCATTTACAAAAATCAGTTCATATTCGCCTGTGATAGAAATAACAGCTTTGGTCAATCTTTGGTACAATTCAGCAAGTATCTGCTCTTCATTAAAAATAGGTACTATTACAGATAATTTCTTTTTCATTATTTCATTTCTTGTTCCCTGTGCCTAAGTACAACTTTTACATTGTATTTATTCTTAAGGTAATTAGCAAAATGCTCTGCCATATATACTGATCTGTGCTGTCCACCGGTACATCCAAAATTAATCATAAGGTTGCTGAACTCACGTTTCAGATAAGTATTTAAAGATATATCAACAAGACCTTTTACGTTTTTAATAAACTTATGGACATCTTCCTCTTGTTCTAGGAAATTGATGACTTTAAGGTCTTTTCCTGTCAATTCCTTATATTGTTCATATCTTCCCGGATTATTTAGAGCCCTACAGTCAAAGGCAAATCCCCCTCCGTGTCCTGATTCATCTATCGGAATTCCTCTTTTATAGGAAAAGCTATTAACACTAACTGTCAATTTTTTCCTTTCCTTGCCTATTTTCTGTAGTCTCTCTGAGTTTACAAGTTTGTTCAAAACGGACATCAAAGTCGGTAGTTCAATTGGCAATTCAATACTATCAAGAATTCCTTTCATGTTTTTTATAGCAAAAGGAATACTTGCAAGAAAATGAGCTTTTTTCTCGTAAAACCCCCTAAATCCATAAGCACCCATCGCTTGCATTATCCTAATGAGAACATATCCAAAGTAGTAATTTTTGAATTTAATTTCGTCAACATTAATATATTTTTTAAGATTGCTTATATAATAATCCAACAATTCAGCTCTTATATCATCAGGAATTGCAGCTTTGGCATCATAAAGCAATGATGCTACATCATACTGAAGAGCTCCTTTTCTACCACCTTGATAATCTATGAAATAAATATTTTCATCCTTTAGCATTATATTTCTTGATTGAAAATCACGATACAAAAAATAATCTCTATCTGCTGTAAGAAGATAGTCCGTGAAAGATTGAAAATCATTTTCCAAAGCCTGTTCATCAAACTCAATCTGCGCCAATTTTAAAAAATAATATTTAAAATAACTCAAGTCCCACATCATTGATTGCTTGTCAAATTCCGAACGTGGATAACAATAGACATAAGGCAGACCTTCTGATGCTTTAATCTGAATTTCCGGCAATTGATCAAGTACTTGCTTATAAACACTTTTAAGTTTTGCAGGAAATTTACCGGTTTTCTTTTTATCGGAAAGGAAAGAGAACAAAGTCACATCTCCGAGGTCTTCCAAGAGATAAACATCGTTATCCAAATCAGAATGCAATATTTTGGGAACATTGATACCTTTTTTCAAAAAATGTTTAGTGAATTCCAAAAAGGCGATATTTTCCTTTCTATCAGTATTTTCAACTCCTATTGCAATTTTGTTTGCAGATTTGATTCTGTAATATTTCCTACTTGATCCGGATTGTGGTAGAGGAGTTATCTTATAGGGAGCTTCTCCACTCCATTTTATAAATATACTTACTATTGATTCGTTCATTATTCGATATATTTCATTTTATGATGTTGTAACGAGTTTGCATTATAAATAATACATATATGGCTCAAAAATAATAAAACTAATAGTTTTTTAATACTAAAAATCGTATTTATACTAGCCATCAAAGGATTTTCTAATATAAACCGCATATTTTTTATATACAAAATCCTGTCAAGGCTTATACCAAACCGCCATCATAATACTGCTTATACCGACAAATATGTTTCCATTCAGTTACTGACATATCTGTCAAATGCATATCAAAGCCAACTAAAGAACTGGGAAAAACTTCAACTCGTAGTACCGTTTGTATATTATCACGGCAAGGAAAACTGTTTAGCTTTGAGCCATATATATTAAAATTTAAATTTAAGAAAGTTATATAATTACTCGAAACGGATATAGGAAATCAAAGGAACTTTATAAGACAAATATTTCAGACCAACTGACCCGTTGGGAATTAAGGTAACCCCAAAATTAATAAAATCATTTTATTAAAAATATTTTCATTTTTTGCCTTGATGCATGACTGAACGGTCTTGACGAAGGAGAGAACCAAAAGAGTAAACCTCTTTTGGTAATGAAGGAACCGCTACATCAGTAGTGGGTGGGTTGATAAAATCATGACAGATTAATGCTGCTGGTATTTGCTTGGCTTCATGGCTAATCATTTTTCGATAATTGAAGGTAGGACTTGAAAGCATGCGATAGCATGACTTCAAAGCCGGCTTTGTAACTCATCATTCATAATTCACCATTTATTCATTTTATATTTTGTCTTTTGTCCTTTGAACTTTGTCCTTTGAACTTTTTTTTGTAATCTGGCATTAGAGGTACTTGGTCTGAAGTGTTTCATTAGAATGTTTTACCAGTTCAACCTGTTTATTTAGATTATTAAATTTTTGGGTCATCTCTAATTCACACTATAAAATCAATTGAATTTTTTATATCATTCATGTTCAAGATGTTATTAAAACTATTATTTTTACGGGTCAGTTGTTCTGTAGTTTTTGCTTATTCAATGAAAAAAAAATCTTTGCATAGCTAAGGCTATGGAAATATTTTTTGAAGATGAAGAAGCGAAAATTAAACTTTTTATAATCAGCCTATTGGTAGCAGTTTGGTATAAATTCAATGAAATAGTGGAGATAAACTTAGATGAATTGAAAAAAATACTGGAAACTTTTTCACCGAATGCTAAAAAAGAAATTTTGACAACTTATCAATTAATAAAACAAGAAGGAATAAAAGAAGGATTGGAACAAGGATTGGAACAAGGAATTGAAAGAAAAACAATTGATGTTATCATGAGAGGACATCAAAATGGTATCTCTATTTCTATTCTTTCAGCCATAACCGGACTAAATGAGGAGAAAGTTCAAAAAACAATCAAAGACAACAGATAGTAACTGTCTAAAAAGTAATTAAAATCATTAAAAATCAGACCCTATATATAAAACCTGATTTTTAAAAAACTTCCTTAGAAATCTTACTTTAACAAAAATTACTCAGATCTTCTTTCACAAGGATTATTTAGTGTCTATCCATAAAGTCATTATAATTTAAAAGATTTTTTTATATTCTGATATATTTTGTAGATATTTTGATTATTTTTGGAGTTTTGTAACTAATAATTTCAAATATCATGAAAAGTATATTTTACATAATTGCAGTTATTTTTCCAATGCTAATTTCAGGACAAACCAAAAATTTATACATACCTAGAAACATGTCCAAATCCTTTTTAGCTGGCTTTAGAGCTACTAATGGTGCTCCTGGAAAAAATTACTGGCAGAACAAGCCTTCATATAAAATAAATATTGATTTTAATCCTAAGACTTATTTATTAAAAGGCAGCGAAAGCATAAAATATGTAAACAATAGCCCTGATACATTAAAGCGTTTGGTGATTACATTGCTTGGAAATATTTACAATAAAAACAATCATACTCACGATTGGGGCATGAATAGGAAAATCATGCATGATGGAATAGTTATCGAAAAATTAAAAGTGAGAGATGTCGATCTTCCGATGAAAAGCAAAAAGCTAAGAAAGTCAGGAACAAACATGTATATTGACCTTGATAAACCATTGCCCCCTAACTCAAGTATTGACTTGGATTTTGGCTGGAGATATAGCTTTCCCTTGAATGCAGTAATACGTTCGGGGAACTATGGAGACAGTACATTTATGATTACTTATTTTTATCCCAAAATCGCAGTTTATGATGACATCAACGGTTGGGATAGGCATAATTATACGGGATTTGGTGAGTTTTATGGTGAATATGCAGACTATGATGTGAGTATTACTGTTCCGGGAGATTTCAAAGTCTGGGCAACAGGAGAATTGCAAAATCCTGAAAAGGTTCTTACTCCCGAGTATTTGCAGAGATGGAAAGATGCCCATGTAGTTGGAAAAATGATAAGTATTATACGAAAAGATGAAGTAGAAAAGCGGAAGGTAACACTTCCCGGTGATAAATTGACTTGGCATTATAAAGCAAAACATGTTACTGATTTTGCATTAGGTACATCAAATAGATTCAGATGGGATGCCAAGACTATTGTTGTGGATAAGAAAACAGGAAGGAAGACGTTTTTATGCACAGCATATGCAAAAGACAGGAAGTTTTATCCAAGGATTATTAATTTATTGGACACGGTTTTAACTGATTATTCTACTAAAATACCGGGTATACCTTACCCATTTCCATCCATGAAGATATTTAATGGTAATGCAGGCATGGAATTTCCGATGATGTGCAATGACGCTGAGGACAATACGTGGGTTGGAAATGTAGGATTGACATATCATGAAGTGGGACATTCATATTTTCCTTTTTTTGTTGGGACAAATGAGCGCAAATATGCTTGGATGGATGAAGGTTGGGCTACTTTCTTCCCGAGCTTTTATATAGAAAGTCATCTTTCTAATGATTCGGATTACAATTATCTTGAAAGAAGGATGGGGACTTATGCTAGTTTTGCAGGAAGTGATCTTGAAGTGCCAATCTTTGTCCCTGTCGATTTGCTCAGACTGAGAAGACCTTACCGACAAGCTAGTTACAACAAACCTTTTTTGGCATACTATTATCTAAAAAATTATCTGGGAGAAGCGCGATTTTTGAAGGCTCAACGTGGATATATGAACAGATGGGCAGGTAAGCACCCAATGCCTTATGATTATTTTAATTCGATTAATGATTTATCAGGAGAAAACTTAAATTGGTTTTGGAAAAACTGGTTTTTTGATTTTGGATATGCTGATTTAGGAATTTCAATCAAGGAAGGCAATATTTTAGAAGTTTCTAACATTGGTAAATTGGCATTGCCGGTTGTAATACAAATAAACTATAAAGACGGCACTAATTCTGATATCCAACTCAATATGAAAGTGTGGAAAAATGATAATGAAAAATTGATATTTCCCCTGAAGCGATTTGATGAGATTACTTCTATTTCCCTTGGAGCAGATTGGATAGTAGACGTTGATAAAAGTAATAATACAATTGAACTCACGCCAAAATCAAAGTAGATATGCATTCTAAGTCTTGATAGTGTCTTTCCATAAAGTCATTAAAATTTAAAAATAATCTTTTTGCGATATCATGTAACTACACAGATAGAATCATTTTGGCTGAAAAACGTTCTTTTTGCATTAAAATTTATCAATATTTTTTGAAATAGCGCCACTATTCCTTCAAAATATATGATTCTTTTA
>JALSPK010000081.1 GCA_026986005.1 Saprospiraceae bacterium | reverse complement strand
TATCTCTGAATAGTTTGTTTATTACATATTTAACAACACAAACGACTCAAAAATTAGGTTTTCAAAGAAGTTTGTTGAATATGATTAAAAGTGCTGACTTGGAAGGGCTTAAAGATGCACTTTTTACTCTTTTTGCATCAATCCCATACAACAATTTCACCAATAATAAACTACCTGAATTTGAAGGGTATTATGCCAGTGTGGTATATGCATATCTGGCAAGTATAGGTATGACAACCATTCCTGAAGATGTGTCCAATTTTGGTCGCATAGATCTTACTTTGCAATATCAGGATAAGGTTTTTATCATAGAATTCAAATTGTCCGAAAAAGCAACAGGAGCAGCTTTGAAACAAATAAAAGAAAAACGCTATTACGAAAAATATAGCGAATTTGACAATATTTACCTTATAGGAATAGAATTTAGCAAGGAGAAAAGGAATATAGTGGGGTATGAGTGGGAGAAGGTTTGAAAGGATAAAGGTCAAAGGTCAAAGTTCAAAGTATAAAGTTCAAAGTATAAATTCAAAGTATAAAGTTCAAAGGTCAAAGTTCAAAGGATAGGGTTTCAAGGTTTCATGTTTGAATGATAAAAGGAAAATGCAAAAGGGAATTAATAGAGAATTAAAAATTACGATTAACAAATCGCTAATTTTGGTTATTTGAATTCATTGCAGGTTAATTTTTAAGAAATTAATGATATGTTTTTGTAAGGATATAATAATTATTTCGACGGATTATAAGAAAACAATTGTTTTAAGAAATGAATAAATTTAAATATTATCTAGTTGCTATAGCTTTTTTTTTAGCGTTTTTTACAGGATGTAACAAAGAGAAGGATATGGCTATTGTTCCGTCTTCATTTACCAAGAGAGTTCTGTTTGAAGAATTTTCAGGGGAATGGTGTGCTTCTTGTGTTAGCGGAGCTCAAGAGTTTTTGAAAATAATCGAGAAAAATCCTGAAAATATAATTGGTGTTTCAATACATTCTGACGATCCTTTGGAAATTGAATATCCAAATATTGCCCCATTTTTGATTTCTGAATTTAATATCGTTTATTTTCCATTTGAATTAATAGATAGGGTTCCGAATGAGTCAAGTACGGAAGTTTTTGTGGATCAGAGATTTAAAGTAAAGTATAATGCAGGACTTAAAATTGAATCAAAAATAATTGAAAACGATTTGGAGATAAATGTAAATTATGCTTCCAATTCTGATTTTAATAATGTTTTGCTTACGGTTTATTTGATAGAGGATAATGTTCCGGAATCTTCGCCCGGAGCACAAGCAGGTGGTGGAGGAAATTATATACATCAAAAAGTTTTAAGAAAGGTTTTGTCTTCCAAAATTGGCGATCCTGTAGAATTAAAGGAAGGGATAAAGTATGAAAAAAAATATTTAAGCAATATTTCGGGTTATAAAATACAAGATTTAAGTGTTATAGCATTTTTACATTTTGGTTCGACAAATTCTTATGAAGTGCTTAATGTGAATCAAGTAAAAGCCGGTCAAAATTCAGAATGGTAATATTTATTCGGTAAGAGGGAATTTATAAAAAATGAATTAAAAATGTTTCCAGCCCTGAGCTTTAAGTTTATGTAATTTGTTTCCGGTCGAAAGCAGAAAAATACCATCTTTCAATTTCTTAACTTCACCTATTATATTTACATCCGGTAGATATCTGACTATTTCCAGATATTTGGGATCAACAGTAAACAATAATTCATAATCTTCACCTCCACTTAATGCAGCCGTTACAGGATCTACTTGAAATTTCAATGCCATTTGCTGTGCATCGGGATGAATAGGTATTTTTTCTTCTTCTATCAAAATTCCAACTTTGGATTGTTTGCTAATATGAAACAATTCCGAAGCTAAACCGTCTGATATATCTATCATGGAGCTTGGTACTAAATGAGATTTTTGAAATAATTCAATAATATCTCTTCTTGCTTCCGGTTTGAGAAATCTACCAATCAGATACTTTTGATTTTCCAAATCCGGTTTGATATTAGGTTCCGAAAGTTGCAATTGTCTTTCTCTTTCCAATAACTGTAAACCGAGATATGCAGCTCCAAGATCTCCCGTTACACATATAATATCGCCCGGTTTGGCACCTGATCTATATGTCAATTTGTCTTCTTCACCTTGCCCTATAGCAGTTATACTGATGGTTAATCCTGAATGAGAAGAGGTGGTATCTCCTCCTACCAAATCAACATTATAAGCTTCGCAAGCAGTTTTGATACCGAAATATATCTCTTCAAGTGCTTCTACCGAAAACCTGTTTGAAAGTCCCAGAGAAACCGTGATTTGTTTGGGTATGGCATTCATAGCATAAATGTCGGAAAGGTTTACAATTACAGATTTAAATCCAAGATGCCTTAATGGAAAATAAGACAAATCAAAATGTATCCCCTCCATAAGCAAGTCGGTAGAAATAACCGTTTTAAATCCGGTATAATCCAATACCGCCGCATCATCACCAACACCTTTTATAGTAGATGGATTATTTGATTTAAAATCTTTTGTTAATTTTTCTATCAGACAAAATTCTCCTAAGGTACTTATTTCTGTTCTTTTCACTTCTCCCATAATTTTTTTGCAAAGATAACTGTGTGATTTGGGAAAAAGTATAAAGTTCTAAGAAAAACAATACTTTTATGTTAAATTGATTCATTCCGGATGGGAAAAACTATTATTTTAATGCAATTTAAACCCTTTCTAAATTCAAGATAGATTTTTATTTATAGGCAGTCTAAATATAAATTATAAAATATATTATATAATAGCAGATGATTTTTGAATAATTATTTTTCATTTCCTATTTTTGCGCAGAAGTTGTTTGAATTGTTTATTAAGTAAACGCTCAGCCGGAATATATTTGAATTAAGAATTAATATTTTTATATCATACAATACATATTTTTAATCAAAATAATTCTATCTGATTGTTGTAGCATTAAAACAACTTTATTAATTAATATTTATACTAAATAATATTATTTACGGGGAATTTTAAATCTTACCTAATAATGAATAATAAAATTTTAAGAAACCAACTGATTTTAGCATTATTATTTTTTGGAGTTTTGTTAAGTATCAATGCTCAATCAGTTGAAGAAGGAAAGCAGTTGTTTAAAGACAAAATCTGTGCATCTTGTCATGATAGAAGTATGAAAAAGGTTTTGGTAGGTCCTGCGCTTGCCGGAGTTGAAGGGAGATGGGAAAACAGAAAGGATCTTTTTGAATGGATTAAAAATCCTCAAAAGCTTTTAGCTGCCAAACATCCCTATGCAACAAAATTGTTTGAGAAATTTAATAAAGTGCCAATGACACCCGCACCGGGTATAACGGATAATGACATTGAGTCTATACTGTTATATATCAAGAGTCAATCCGGTGAAGGTGGTGCTATTGCTACGGCTTCCGGAGATAATTCATTAGCTCTGAAAGGCAAGGAGTTGTTTAAGTCCAAAGGATGCGCTGCTTGTCATGATGCCAAATTGAAGAGTGTTTTGGTTGGTCCTAATTTGTTGAAAGTTGTTGACAGATGGGAAAACAAGGAAGATTTATATAAATGGATTAAAAATCCTCAAACATTATTAGAAGCTAAGCATCCTTATGCAACTAATTTGTTTGAGAAATTTAATAAAATTCCGATGACACCCAATCCTGATATTACCAAAGAAGAGATTGATGCAATACTTGCTTTCACAAGTAATCCGCCTTCGGAAACTCAAGTAGCTAAAAAAGAAGGAAATAATTATTTGGAATTGAGTGAAGAATCAAAAACCGTAACGACAAGCGGACCCGGATTTTTTAGTAGTTTTACATTTTATATTGTTTTATTTATTTTATTGTTTGTTGTTGCCTTGTATTTGGCTTATGTAGTGGCTAAAACAAAAGTTAAAGCATATAAGGACGAATTTGGTGAAACAAAGAAATTATGTGTTCTGGAAGTTTTATTTTTTAATAGGACAGTATTAAAATTTGCCTTATTTGGATTTTTGGTTTTCGGTACATATTTTACAGCCGTAAGAGGTATTAATCTCGGAAGGCAGCAAGGGTATCAACCTGATCAACCTATTGCATATTCTCACAAAGTACACGCTGGAGACAATGCTATTGATTGTGAATTTTGTCATGATGCGGCGCGAAGGTCCAGACATGCTATGATACCACCTACCAGTACATGTATGAAATGTCATAAAGCTATAAAAACAGGTTCTAGATACGGTACTCAAGAATTGACTAAAATATATGCATCTATAGGTTTTAATCCTTCTACCGGCAAATATATTGAGAATTATAACAATATGAGTCAGGAAGATGTGAAAAAAGTTTTTACCGGATGGATTAAAAATGAGAATAAAGGTGATGATAAAATAGCGGAGGAACAATGGAAAAACATTGTAAGTTCTCTTACTGATAAAAATAAAACCAAGGTTCAAGGTCCTATAAAATGGACAAGAATACATAATTTGCCCGATCATGTTTATTTTAATCACTCACAACATGTAACGGTAGCTAAACTGGCATGTCAGACCTGCCACGGTCCTATAGAAGAAATGGAGAAAGTGAAGCAATACGCCCCATTATCGATGGGTTGGTGTGTTAATTGCCACAGGCAGACAGATGTTAAATTTAAAGATAATAAGTATTATGATCAGTATTTTGCCAAATATCATGAAGAAATGAATAAAGGTAAGCGTTCGGGAGTAACGGTAAAAGATATTGGTGGAATTGATTGTCAAAAATGTCATTATTAATTAAGTAGTTATTTTGATATTTAATTTTTGAAATATTCTAAGAAAATATAGAAATCATTATAAAATGAAGAAAAATAATAAAGTCGATAAACTCTGGATTGGAAAAAAAGATCTTAAAGCAGATCCTCAATTTATGACTGAAGCAGTCAAAGAGTTTAAAGAAGTACCTCCAACAGAATCACAAATTGCAAGTATGGAGTCCAAAGGTCTTCTTAACAGTAATAGAAGAGATTTTCTAAAAGTTTTGGGTTTTGGTTTGGGAGCTGCAACTATTGCAAGTTGTGATATTCCTGTTAAAAAAGCCATTCCTTATGTGGTAAAACCTGAAGAAATTGTACCGGGAGTACCAACTTATTATGCTTCCTCTTTTGTCAAAGGAGGTGATTACTGTTCAATTGTAGTGAAAACCAGAGAAGGAAGACCTATTAAGATTGAAGGGAATAAACTCTCGAAAATTACTTTTGGAGGTACCTCGGCAAGAGTTCAGGCAGATGTGCTGAATTTGTATAATAATTATAGACTGAGAGGTCCGAAAATCAAAAAAGCCGATAAATTTGAAAAAATAAGCTGGAAAGAATTGGATTCGGCTGTATTGGCAGGATTAAATGAAAATTCCAATATCAGATTGGTTACAAATACAGTATTGAGCCCGACAAAAAAGAAAGTTTTTGAGGATTTTATAGCTAAATATCCAAATTCCAAAGTAATAACCTATGATCCGGTATCTTCCGCAGCATTGTTAATCGCAAATGAAAAAAGTTTCGGAAGAAAAGAAATTCCGGATTATAAATTTGATTTGGCTGATGTTATTGTTAGTTTTAATGCCGATTTTCTCGGAACTTGGATTTCGCCTATAGAATATTCAAAAAAATATGCAAAAAACAGAAGGATTGAAGATATTGAACATCCTAAGATGTCAAGACATATTCAAGTTGAATCTTTTATGTCTTTGACAGGTTCTAATGCTGACAACAGAATATTGGTAAGACCTTCCGAACAAGGTGCGGCTATAGTCTTTCTTTACAATCAGTTGGCAAAAAAATCAGGAGGTCAAACTCTGACAGAACTTGAATTAAATGATAAAGCGAAAAAAGCTCTGACGGTTTTGGCAGAGGAATTATTAGCTGCTAAAGGGAAATCGCTTGTTGTTTGTGGAAATAACAATATCGGTGAGCAAATGCTCGTGAATAAAATTAATGATTTTCTAGGAAATATAGGAAAAACTATTGATTTTACGGAAGCTTCTTTCCAGAGACAAGGTGATGAGAGGGAAATGAACAAACTGGTTAAAGAAATGGCTTCAGGTAAAATCGATGCAGTCTTTTTTGTTGAATCAAATCCTTTATATGATTATGCAGGAAAAACCAAACTAAAAGAAGCTTTGACAAAAGTAAAAACCAAAGTTTCATTGGGATATAGTCTTGATGATACCGGTGTTGAATGCGATTATTTGGCTCCAGTACATCACGGATTGGAAAGTTGGGGAGATGCCATGCCGAAAAGAGGACATTACAGCCTTATGCAGCCGGCTATAAGTCCTATTTTCGATACAAGACAGGGGGAAGTTAGTTTATTGAAATGGGCTGGAAAACTTAATGAGAGTGCAGATCAACCATATTACACATATCTTAAAAATAATTGGAAAAAAATGTTTTTCCCTGAAGGAGATACTTTGGGGCAATTTAGAGGATTTTGGGATAAAGCACTTAAAGATGGTGTATATTATAAAAAACCTGAGGTTGTTGAAGTATCATACAACGGAGATATTATTGAGGCAGCAACAAAAGTTTCAAAACCGGTAAAAGATGGAATTGAAATTTCATTTTTTGAAACGGTTAATATGGGAAATGGTCAATATTCTGAAAATCCATGGCTGCATGAAATGCCAAATCCGGTTGACAGAACCGCTTGGGGAAATAATATGCAAATCCCTATTTGGTTTGATGGCGATAAGGATTTTATCACTTATAATAATCTCGAAGATGGTGATAAAGTGGAACTTGAAGTAAATGGACAGAAAAAAGAGGTTGCTGTAGTCAGTACTTTTGGTCAAATGAGGGAGACTGTAGCCTTAGGCCTCGGGTATGGAAGAAAATATGCAGGAATGGTTGGTTCCAATGTAGGAATAGATGTAAATGATTTGTTGCAGGATGTTGACGGATTGACTCAGTATTACCTTACAGGTGCTAAAATAAGTGGTAAAATTGGGGAAGAGGATAGTTTTGCTCACGTTCAATACCACCATACTATCGGAGTTACGGCAAAAGATAACGATACGGGAGAAATGAAAAATGCCGATGAATCGGCACTTCCCGATTCATTCTGGAAAGATGTTTTCGGTGTGGAAGGATTTCAAGGAGCATTGACTGATAGGTCAGTTATCTTCAAATCCAATCTCAAGGAGGTAAAAGAACACGTAGAAGAATTAAAAGAAAAAAGAAAAGAATTTAAGCATCTTAACGAACAGCAGATTTATCATGGCTATGATGAGCTTTATGCTATGGGACATCATTGGGGTATGCATATAGATACAAATCTTTGTACTGGTTGTGGTGCTTGTACAATAGCTTGTATGGCTGAAAATAATGTACCTGTCGTAGGTAAGCATGAAATATCACGACACCATGAAATGGCTTGGATTAGAATAGACAGATATTTTTATGGAGATGTGGATAATCCAAATACGGTATATCAACCTATGATGTGTCAACAATGTGATAATGCACCTTGCGAAAATGTTTGCCCTGTAAATGCTACAAATCATAGCTCCGAAGGACTTAATCAAATGGTTTACAACAGATGTATCGGTACGAGGTATTGTGCTAATAACTGTCCTTATAAAGTGAGAAGATTTAATTGGTTGGATTACACGACAGCTGATATTTTCTATGATAATGAACCTGCTTTAAGAAGTAGTGACTGGTTGGAAATGATGGGTGAAGATAAAGAAATTTTTGGTAGTGATCCTTTGACAAGAATGGTGCTCAACCCTGATGTGACAGTGAGATCCAGGGGAGTGATTGAAAAATGTAGTTTCTGTGTTCAAAGATTACAACACGGTAAATTGACAGCTAAAAAAGAGCAAAGAAAATTGAGGGATGAAGATGTTGTTACAGCTTGTCAGGGCGCTTGTCCTACAGATGCTATAGTATTTGGAGATATGAACGATAAAGAAAATGAATTGAATAAGCGAACTGAAAATCCATTGACATATATCGCTTTGGAAGAAACCAATGTGAGATCATCGGTTTGTTATACAATGAAAGTAAATAATAGAAACGAAGAATTTAATGCATAATTAATTTTTGAAAAAAATAATAAATTTTATAAAATGAGTGCACCGGTATCAAGTATTAGAGAACCATTAGTGTTAGGGCATAAAACCTATCATGATATTACGGAAAATTTGGTTGCTCCTACAGAAAAGGCACCTCCATTATCTTGGATAGCGATATTTATTCCGGCAGTTGCCCTTCTGGGTTTGGGTACATTTGCTGCTGTCTGGACAATATATGGTGGTATAGGAACCTGGAATTTGAACAGAACTATTAACTGGGGTTGGGATATTACAAATTTTGTGTGGTGGATTGGAATTGGTCATGCAGGAACATTGATTTCAGCTATTCTGTTGCTTTTTAGACAAAAATGGCGTACGGGAGTTAACAGGGCGGCAGAAGCTATGACCATTTTTGCAGTTATGTGTGCAGGATTTTTCCCGATAATACACATGGGTAGAGTTTGGAATGCTATGTTTATTTTTCCCTATCCCAATACAAGAGGTTCTTTGTGGGTTAACTTCAATTCTGCATTACTTTGGGATGTTTTTGCTATTTCGACATATTTTACAGTATCATTATTGTTTTGGTACACAGGATTGGTTCCCGATTTGGCAACAATAAGAGATAGAGCAAAGGGATTGAGGAAAAAATTGTATTCATTCTTTGCATTAGGTTGGACAGGAGCGGCAAAACATTGGCAAAGATGGGAATATCTCTCATTGGTTTTGGCCGGTTTGGCTACACCTTTGGTTCTTTCCGTACATACAATAGTAAGTTTTGACTTTGCTACCTCAATGATTCCCGGATGGCATACTACTATATTTCCTCCTTATTTTGTTGCAGGAGCTGTTTTTTCAGGATTTGCCATGGTTTTGACATTGATGTTGATAGCAAGAAAAGTATTGCATTTGGAACAATATATTACAATAGCGCATATAGAGTCAATGAATAAAGTTATTCTTACTACCGGTTCTATAGTGGGAGTTGCTTATATTACCGAATTGTTTATTTCTTGGTATTCGGGATATATATATGAACAATGGGCATTTTTCAACAGAGCTTTCGGGATTTACTGGTGGTCATATTTTGGTATGATGACAGCTAATGTCGTTTCTCCTCAATTTTTTTGGTCAAAGAAATTAAGACGTAATGTCACATTTACATTCTTTTTATCAATTTTCATTAATGTGGGAATGTGGTTTGAACGATTTGTGATTATTGCAACTACTTTGGCTAGAGATTTTTTGCCAAGTTCCTGGAGTTATTATTCTCCTTCTTGGGTGGAAGTAAGCCTCTATCTTGGTACTTTTGGATTGTTTTTTACATTGTTCCTGATATTTGTTAGAGTTGCCCCGGTTGTAGCAATTGCTGAGGTAAAACATATTTTGAAAAGTGCAGGTGATCAATATGTGGGTGAAAATGCAACTAAAAATCATTGATAAATTATAAAAATAATATATAATGAAGAAAAGAAAAGATGTCGTTTATGGCATATACAATGATGAGCATGATTTATTGAATGCTGTTAGATCTGCAAAAGATAAAGGTTTGGAAATCATGGATGTTTATTCTCCTTTTCCTGTGCATGGTTTGGATCCTTTATTGGGATTGAAAGAATCACGACTTCATATAGCAGGTTTTTTCTATGGAATGATAGGAACTTTGACTGCATTTCTTGGTATGACATGGATTTTTACAAAGGATTGGCCTATTATTTTTGGTGGTAAACCTTATTGGGCAGTGCCTTCGTTTATTCCGATTACCTTTGAGCTTACTGTTTTGTTTTCCGCTATAGGAATGACTATATCTTTCTATGTAGTTTCGGGAATGGGATTTGGAGTGGATAACTTTGTTTTGGATGAAAGAATTTCCGATGATAAATTTTGTCTTGCATTTGATAAAGAAGAGGTTGAGGTTTCTGATGCTAAAGAATTTTTGGAGTCTACAAATGTTGAAGAAATACATGAAAAAGTTGTAAAAGCTTAATAATCTTAAAAATTGTTTAAAATGAAAATTATAAAGAGTTTGTTTTTTGTTTTTGTTCTGGCTATTTTGTTGGGATTTTCATCTTGCCAACAACCCGGAGTGAATAATCCGGGAAGCGAATATATGCCGGATATGTATCATTCGATTGCGTATGAGGCAAATTATGAAACATATTATCCACGGAATCAATGGGTAGATGAGAAGACATATCTCCAATATGCTCAACCCCGTAAACCTGTTAAAGGTACTATCTCCAGAGATAATGGAGTTTCGGATAGTAGGCCATTCTATTATGGTGATACCGAAGAAGAAAGACAAAGGGCATTTAAAGAAATAACAAAGGCACCTTTTGAACCGACAGAAGAAGGTTTGGCTAAAGGTAAACGCTTGTTTAATATATATTGTGCGATTTGTCATGGTGAAAAAGGTGACGGAGAAGGATATCTTGTAAGGGAAGACGGTGGTGTATTTCCTGCAATGCCTGCTAACTTTTTATCTGATGATTTGAAAAATTCATCTGATGGTAGATATTACTATACAATCATGAAAGGAAGAAATATGATGGAGCCTTTTTATGATAAATTGGATTACGAAGAGAGGTGGCAGGTGATACAGTATATTAGAACATTACAAAAATAAAAAATCTTTGTTGATTTTATAGGTATAATTGATTTGTGATTTTTTGTCAATATACCCGGTTTGGAAATAATATTATAAAAATAAATTTCAATTTGAAATGAATCGATTTGAATTTTCAGGAAAACTTAAGACAACTTTATTAATAGGTATCGTAATCGGAATAGTAAGTTTGGTTTTGGAATATTTTGTTTACTCCGATGGAGTACATTCTATGTTCTGGGGAGATATACTTCTTAATAATGCTTATTTTATAGGAATGGCATTAATGGCATTATTTGTCATGTCTGCTTTTATTACTGCATGGACAGGGTGGTATACTGTATTTAAAAGATTATTGGAAGCATTTAATGCATATTTAATTCCGGGTGCCGTTATTATGTTGATTTTGGCATTGGGTAACTATTTTGGTTGGCATCATTTATATCTTTGGGCTGATAGTAACTTCGCAGAACATGATGAAGTGATTTCGGGTAAATCGGGATTTTTGAATAAAAATATGTATCTGTTAGCTACAGTTGTATTTGTAGGATTATGGTTGCTTTGGAGATATAAAATCAGAACATTATCACTTAAAGAAGATGCCGGAGTCAAAGGGGATTATTCTTATCACAGAACTATGAGAAATTGGGCTGCAACTTTCTTGCCTTTAGCAGGTTATACAAGTGCCATTATGATTTGGTTATGGTTGATGTCCGTTGAGCCGCATTGGTACAGTACAATGTATGCCTGGTACACTTCATCAAGTTGGTTCGCAGGTTCTTGGTCTTTGTTGATTCTGGTTATGATATACCTTAAAAGCAAAGGTTATTTTGATAAGGTCACTAAGGAACATATTCATGATATGGGTAAATATCTCTTCGCTTTTAGTATATTTTGGGCTTATTTGTTTTTCGATCAATATATGCTTATATGGTTTGGTAATGTGGGAGAGGAGACAACTCACTTCAAATTACAACAAACGGAATATCCTTTCTTGTTTTTTTCAGTTTTGGTATTGAATTTTATTGTTCCGTTTTTGGGTTTGATGATCAATACTGCAAAAAAATCATATTGGATTTTAGGCTCAGTTGCTGTTCTGACATTTTTAGGACATTGGTTGGATATATATCTACAAGTAAAACCTTATGTTGCCGAAGCTACTGCTGAATTAACCGGACAACAGCATCATGTATTTCCTTTTCCGAATATAGTTGAATTTGGAGTTATGATAGGTTTTTTAAGTTTGTTTTTATTTGTTACTTTTAAATGCTTATCAAAGGCTAATTTGGTACCTGAAAATGATCCGTATCTTGAGGAGAGCCTTCATCATCATGTTTAATTTAAATAATAAGTAAAAAATATAAAAATGTATCCATTATTACAAACATTAATTTATACTTTGATCTTTTTAATAATAGGCGAAGTAATAGCTTATTTTAGTTATTTAGCTAAAGTGAAAGAAAAATAATTTATCATATCTGTCATTAGATGATAGATATGAAACTCTTCAGCTTGATGATGAGTAAAGTTCAAAGTTTCAAAAAACATAAGAATCCGGAAAGGAATTGAAGCGGTTTGGAGCCGGCCTTGAAGTCATGCTAACGTGTGCTTTCAAGTTCAAATTTTGATTATCCAAAAATAATTTACTCACTATATTCTATCTTTAGTCAATATTGTTCAATCATCATCAAGGAAAATATTAGGAATATTTTCTGGTTTGATTTGTTATATTCATCCGGTTTTTATATTAATTAGTAGATTTATTTTAATTGAATTGATGAAATTTTCTAATATTGCATAAAATTTTAGTTAAATCTTTGGAATAAATGTATAAATCAATGAATCGTTTTTTAATGTTGTTTATCTCTTTACTAATTATGACTTCAAGTCTTTATGGACAGAGAGGTAGAGGA
>JALSPK010000080.1 GCA_026986005.1 Saprospiraceae bacterium | reverse complement strand
ATTTATAGGCTATGAATTTTAAGTGTAGTAAGCACGAGACATAACACTTTGTATGACGGAAGTTGCCCTATCGGGACAACCTCCGCATACAATTGACCGTTAGTGATAATTAAGCCAAAAAAAATGGCAATATTTTTTAACCAAATATTTTAAATATGAAAAAGTATTATTTCACATTCGGTCTAATCATTTGTTGTCTTTCAATATCGTTTGGACAACTCTATGAGGTTCCTTTTAATCAGAAAGTAGACAAGTCTGAAATTGTTATAGAAGGAAAAGTTACAAGTCAAAATCAGATACTCATTGAGGGCGTACCATATACCCTTAATACGATTGAAGTTGAGAAGGTATTGAAGGAGTTTTCAACCTCGTCAAATGAGTTGAAAGTCTTGACTTATGGAGGCAATCTTAATGGAGAAAGAATATTTTCTCCACATACACTGAAACTAAGAAAAGGTGATGAAGGAATTTTTTTCCTTTCAAAACACCGTGGTAATTCAAGCAATTTAGATTACTATTTAGTGTATGCTGAAAAGCAAGGATATTACAGAGAAAGATTTAATGGAAGAACAAAAGAACTGATTTCCCAATTCTCAAAATTTGAAAGCAGAAATACTTTCTATAAGGAACTGGGATACCAATATAATGAAGAAGGTTTTCAGTTAGAATCGGAAAATGACAATTGTCTTCAGTTCAGGATTGAACCCGTTAACATTTCAGCGGCAGGAAGTTCTAATCTTCTCTACTTCAATTTATTTGTAAAATAAATTGAGCCTATTAAGCTACGGTCATCTTCACTAAAGGTGAACTACAATACAAATTGGTTCGGTCAAGACATAATCACAAACGGAAACCTTGCGATTTCAAATGGCGAATTTAATACAGGATACTCTCTGAGTACTCAAGACATTGCTTCTGATGTATTCGAAATTAAACTTGAATCAAATGCTACACCAGCAGGGTTGGATTATTTGGATCAAAACACCGAACTGCTTTTATGCACATTTGGAGTTAATATTCAAAATTTTGATACTGATGACCCAATTCATATTGAGAATACTCAATATAATTCTAAATTTTACGATTCAGAAGGAATATTACATGAGACCGATTGCGGTGAAGTAAATGTAAAAGTTGAAGCATGTAGCCCTGAAATAACAGGAATTGATCTCAGAAAAAGTGCGGGATCAGAAAGTATATTGGAAGTAACAGGAAGTGGATTTATACATGATAGTGCAGAACCGAGAGATGAGTGGTGTGGACTTCCTAACGACGAGCATCGAGTGAAATTTATAGATGTAAACGGTGATTGGGTAGCTCCTTTGGAAGGGGATTATTTAGAATGGACGGATACCAAAATCAGAGTTAAAGTACCAACAGAAGGTTATGTAAATAATGGTTTTTCAAGAACAGATACCGACAATGACGAATACGCTGCAACTGGTAAAATTCGGGTTTGTATAAATGACAATGTGTTTGCTTGCACTTGTTTTGATACGAGTGAGCCAAGTGTTAATTCAAATAATGGTGAACTTTACGTTCCCTTTTCAACATATACAAAAGATAGAGAAGGTGAAAGTGATTATAATTCTGGAGATTGTAATCATGCTCATCATGCTCGTCTGAGGTCAGAATTAAGTAACCAATCTATTTTATTTAATATTGATGCATTACCTTCCCAAGATGCCAAAGATGCATTTATCCGAGCATTAAATACTTGGAGATGTGCTATTGATATTAATTATGGTATTAATTCCTCATTTGGTATTCCAGTCACTATGGGTAGTACTCCTGCTGGCTTAGCTGGATTTACTGCTTTGACCATTGGCAATTGTGCAATTGATAATCAAAAGGTAATATGGCCAACCGAAATTGTGTTTGATAATACTCAATCATGGCATTTTACTGAATCAAATCCTTCAAGTACTGAATTAGATTTTGAAAGTGCAGCTCTTCATGAGATAGGTCATACAATTGGCCTAATTCACACTTCAAATGATCCAAATATAATGTTCCCATCATTGGATAAAGGAGACAATAAAAGGAATCTTACTGGTGATGATTTAGAAGGCGGTCAATTTTGTCAAGAAAGAAGTCTTGTTGCCTTACCTGCGGATTGCGGAATTGAATTGTTGCCTCTTACTGAGGATTGCAATATACCAACCAATACTATTGAATTACTCGCAGAAGCGAATATTTATGTGTATCCAAATCCAACAATAAACGAACTCTATATAAACTCAGAAAACACAGATTATTCGTTTAGTCTTTATGATATGCACGGACAACAAATAGTGGGTCCGATAATTCCTAAATCTTCGCAATTTATAATTTCAACTGCTTCTCTATCCTCTGGTATTTATTTGGTGGTAATTCAAAAAGGAAGCCAGTTTTTTAACCTTAAAATTTCAAAAATATGAAATGGTTAATACTGCTTCTTTGGTTTTCATTTTTAGGTTCTTGTTGTCCAAAATATTCAAGTATGCCGCAAGAGAAGTTTTCGGAAAAAGAGGTGATTTTGCTTGCTAATAATTGTGAATATGTGGAACTAATCTGTTCAGAAAGAATGGTTAAGATAAATGAAAAAAATGATTACAAATTTGATAGTAAGATTGTCTCTATACTTAATAAAACCAATTGCTTTATGGGATTAACTCCTTCAGACCTTTACACTCTTGTTGGTAAACCCACCAAAATCACTGACCTATTTGTTAGTTATTATTTCAGAACAGAAAGTGAATCACGAAAATTTACATTACTAAATTTTCGATTAGAAAACGGAATTATTGTAGGTCAAGGGTTGATAACTGGAGGAATAGAACACTAATATCAAAACTATCACTAACACAGCATAAAACGGCAAGTGGGGCTAAACGCCCCACCTGCGTTTATGCAAATCGTTATATCTCAGCCGGGTCATTGTAATTTAGTAGATATTTAGGAGTTTTTCATAAAGGTTTGTGTGTTTATCTTGCAGAAAAAACATCATTTGATTCGGGATTTTTAAGGGCAAAAAAGTGTTGTTCTTCAGTCTTGGGAAAAAGGAAAAAATCGAACTTTGGCAATTGAGCTTTAAGGATAGTGATAGGTCATAAATTATCGCTACAAATCGGTAAATTTCATTGAACTAAGTTGATAAATCGGAGTTTTGGACATTTTTTACCGCCAAAATCAAGTTTGGAAATTAAGACTAAAAATTAGTGATAATCTCTTGAGTTCAGGCAAAAAAAGTAAAAATTGCCAACGCGCATTTCAGGGTAAATTTAGAGA
>JALSPK010000079.1 GCA_026986005.1 Saprospiraceae bacterium | reverse complement strand
GCTGGTGGTTTTAATGCTGTTTTTAGTTTCAACCATAGTATCTTATGCTTATAGCATATCTATAGGTGATAGAGTTTCTGTAGTATCTCAAAATGGTGTATATGTTAGAAAATGTCCAAAAACAAGCTGTACAAAGGTATCAGGAACTGGTGTTGGTCTTGGGGAAGAAGGAACAGTTATCGATGGACCTACGCAAAATAATGGTTATGTTTGGTGGAAAGTTAATTGGGATAATTTATCAGAAGATGGTTGGTCTGCCAATGATGGATGGTTTTTTGAAGCACCAAAAAATTTAAGTCCTGGAAGCAATAGAGAAAATAATCCAAATATCGTTACTTCTAATAAGCCAACACTAACTTGGAATAAAGTGGATGGTGCAACAAAATATTCTGTTCATTTAGAAGCTACAGATGGAACAGGCACAGCAATACAAGAATATACTCAAAATGATACTCCATCTTATACGGTTTCTAAAGATTTAGTTTCTGGAAAAACATATAAGTGGTCTGTTTTTGCAGCAAATCAAAATGGAACACTTGGTGAAATGTCAAATTTTAGGTATTTTAAAATTAAAAGTTCTGATTCTGGTTCGGGTGATGGTTCAGATGATTCTCAAGACAAATTTACAAATATTACCATATCTCCGGATAATGCAATTAGTTCATATTATGAAAAAGAAATAACTATTACTGGAAATAATTTACTTGGAACAGTCGTTGAGTATGCATTTCAAAATGGTAAATTTTCAAATGTAATAAAACAAAAAAGTATTATTGAACACACCAATAGTAAGATAAAATTTAAAATGTCATTATTTGCACTAAAAGATAAATTAGATAAATATAGATTTAGATTAAAAAAAGGAGACAAATACTCAAATATAGCTGAGATAAATATGCAATATGTTCCTCTTCATCCAATTCTTATTAATGGAGGAAAAAATGAAATATCTGTTAAAAGTGGTGAAACATTTACTTTAAAATTTATAGCAGTGGATATTGAAGATTTGGTAAACAATATTAATAATTATAAGCTTTATGTTCAATGGGGAAAAGATGCTCATTTTTACTATAGAACCAAAGAGTATGGAGGTGCAGAAAGAAGTTTCAAATTTGATACTCCAGTTAACAAAGTATATACAGTTACAGCATATGCAAAAGATAGTGATGGTCTAATAAGCAATAGAGTTCAAATTAAAGTAAATGTGCAAGGTTCAGGAGAATCTACTCCTATTAAAAATTTTGCATTTGCAAACGATATGCATAAAAAAGTAGCAAAGCAAAGCCCTTGTGTCCAGCATAAAAATTCTGTGAATAATTCTGTTGACACTGCAACTGGTGCTGAACATTTCACAATAACACCTATGGTAGAACATGGTATTATTGATTTGCCTCTTACTCTTAAATATAACTCTTTATTGCTTAGTGGCTCAGATATTTCATCGGGTTGGAGTCATAATTACAATATTACTTCATATATTGAAAGATTGGATGGTAATCAATTTGGTAAAATAAGAGTTCATTGGGATAACAGTAATAAAAAATACAATGATTTTATATATGATAAAAACAAAGGATATTTTAAATCAAGTGAATTGGCAAGTTTAATGGATAAGCTCTACTATGATTCTATTCATGAAACTTTTTATCTAGAAAAAGCTAATGGAACAACTTATATATATGGAGACAATAAGAACCTCAAAGAAATCATTAATAAAAAAGGTCAAAAAATTAAGCTTTATTTTTATGATGATGGCAAACTTAAAAAGGTAGAAGAACCTGTAACCGGTCAATTTTTAACTTATTTCTATAATGATAATGGAAAATTAGCAAGAGTCAGGGATCATAGTGATAGAATCACCTATTTTTCCTACAATGACAAAGGCGAACTTAGTGAAATAGCTGCTCCAGATGATATCATTAGGTATGTTTTTAGATACAATGACCATGGTCAAATAGACAAATATTATTATTACGATATAAATAATAATAAGATATTACATTTTGATATTACTTATGATGCCAATGGAAAAGCTTCAATAGAAGAAGATGGCAATGGAAATGAGGCAGTATATTATTATAATACAACTAAAGAGACAGGCAAGATACACTCTACATATATAGATCAGCTAAATAAGACAAATAAGATTGTTTATGATAATGTCAATTTTCAACCCCTTCAGATTACCCATCCTGATGGCACAGTAGAAACATTTGAATATTACCCAAACGGCAAGAAAAAACGATGGACTGATAGAGCAGGAAACAATACCTATTATTACTACGATACAAATGGTAATTTATCAAAAGTAAAATACCAAGACGGAAGTGAAGAACGATATACCTACGATAGTAATCGAAATATAACTTTCAAAAAAATAATAGATAAAGATGGGAAACAATATATCACACACAATGTTTATGATTCTCAAAACAATCTTTTAAAAACCGAGCTGCCTAATAATGATGTAATTACCTATACATACAATTCTCACAATCAAATCAAAACAAAAACAATCAACGGCAAAACCACATCATACAGCTATGAAAATGGATACCTAAAGAGAGTAACAACTCCAGAGGGTTTAACCACAACATTTACTTATGATTTGGCAGGAAGAGTAAAAACCAAAACAAACCCACAAGGTGGCACGACAACTTACACCTATGATGTAATGGACAACATAAAAAGCATTACAAATCCAGATGGAAAAGTTAAAACTTTTACATATAACTTCTTGGGTCTAAAAGAGTCAGAAACAGACTTTACAGGCAAAACCATTGCAACTTACAAATATGATAACAACGGCAACCTTATCAAAAAAACAGATGCACTTGGTTATGTATATACATATGAGTATGACAGTGCAAACAGACTCAAAAAAGCCACCGACCCTAAAGGTCATTACATAGAATATACATACGATAGTATGGGTAGAATCAAAACGCTAAAAGACAAAAGAGGCAATACAACAACATACGAATATGATGCTATGGGCAATCTAAAAAGCCAAATAGACCCTTATGGTCATAGACTCTTTACAAACAAATACAACAGCAAAAACCAACTCATAGAAGCACTCGATGCATTTAACAACAAAACAACCACAAGCTACAATATCTTTGGCAAACCAAGTAGGGTAGAAGACCCAATGCACCATGTAACACAGTTTGAGTATGACGACATAGGAAGAATTACAAAAGTCATAGATGCAAATGGCAATCCATCTACCCAAAAATACAACAAACTTGGGAAAATAGAGTCGTTTACCGATGCA
>JALSPK010000078.1 GCA_026986005.1 Saprospiraceae bacterium | reverse complement strand
ATCCTACGGGCATTTTTTATAAAAAACATCTCTTTTTGGAAAGAGAAATGTTAAATTTTTAAAAACACATTAATTTCCTTGCATTATTGCAGAATTTTATATAAATTTGAAATTTATTGCAGCATTCGGATGGAGATATGTATCATATATGTGATATTATTTTATTTTTTAACCTATATAATTTTGTAATCATGAAAAAATTCATTAAATTAACTCACTCACTCACTCACTCACTCACTCACTCACTCGCCTGATTTTCATTGTTTTGATTGTGTTTAATACTATATTTTTATTAGCTCAAACAGATACAAGTTATACTAAATTCGATACAGTTGCTTGCTATCATTCTCCTGAATGTAAAGAAGGAATCATTTTGCAAGTAAATACTATTATTACAGATAATACTTCAATTGAATGCGGTGAATTTGATGTAGAAGTAAGTTTTGACATAATTGAAGGAAAAGATTGTATAGAAGATCCTGCTGAAGATATAAATCATGTTAGATGGTATGTTGGTAAAAATTATAGTTGCGGAAGAAATACAACTACTCATATATCCAAGTTTGGCATGTACGACTTAAAATTGCAATTTAGAGTGCATACTATTTGCGGATTGGATTATATTGAAGAACTGCATTATCCTATTCAAAGCAAAAAAGATTGTGATGGTTGTTATTCGGCGATTAGTTATTGTGATTTGTTTTGCAATCCCCTACCTCAATATAATGATGTTTGTGATACAGGTACTTATTACAATCCTTTAGATACGACTTTATATCCGCAGATTCCCCAAATAAACTCTATACGCTTTTTTGCTTATATACAGGGAGTGCCGTTGATTCTCACTGTTGAAGACACCAACAATTACGGAATATTTGATTTTCCATATTGGGCACGAGATGAAAATCAATGCCAGAATTTCAAACCCGGATTGATAGAACTTGTCAGGGATTTAAACATATTTTTAAATTTGAGCCGTACGGGAGATTCTCAGTATGAGACATTTTCAGGTTACGTTACATTAATGGATAGTTATGGAGATATTACTGAATCCGGAGATACCGATCTGTGCAAGATAAGGATAAATTTTGTGGATAACGGTATGTTTTTTGTAGGTTTTCATAATATTAAACATTATGAATTTGATTTTGGCCTATGTGATACAATAGGATATTTGGATGGGGAAGATGAACATTGGGATACCATGTTTGGATTCGATCAATCTTGTTTTATCCCATTCGAATTTCGAGACGGGAATATAGATTATTCATTTGAAGAATTGTCAGATGATTATGTGGAGACAAAATATAATTTAACGGAAGATAAAAACATGTCAGAAGGTACCGGCATTCTAAAGTGTATGCCCAGTATTGTTGATAATAAAATATGGGTTGAATGGAATTTTGAAAAAGGTAATAATTTCTCCATAAGCATTTACGATATTACGGGAAAAGAAATAAAGTCAATTGATAATATAAAAAATGTAAATAGATTGTACATGGATATTTCAAGCTATCAGTCCGGAATATACTTTATAAAATTGTTAAATAAGGTAACAGGAGAAAGCAAAATAGAAAAAATTTTAAAACAATAAACTGTATATCGGATAGGTGAATTTCTAATTTTAGGATAGTTTCTTTATTTTTATTTTACATAAATTTATCTTATAGTCTATTTTGTTAAATTCCTGAATGTTAATTACAGATATGAGAAAAATATATATAACGGTAATTTTAATAATATTTTATAATATTCTTTTTGCACAAATGCAAAAATTAAAGCATATTGTCGGTCAATCATTTAATGCAAGTGTTTATGATAAAAATGCTTTTACTCAAATGCCTGAATATTGGGGTAAAATTTATATAAAAAGAGCTAAAACGTGGGAGTATAATCAAACGGTACATGGAGTAAATATTTCAGGCTCAGGATTTGGAGATAATGGTATTCTTTATGAACACAATTTTTATGTTGTGAATCATATTAAAAAATATAATTCCTATAGAGATGTTCTTGTGATATATGAACAGAAAAACGAACAATTTATAAGAATCGATACTATTTTTCCTGATACGGTATCTTCTATTGCCAATTTTTCAATAAATGATGATTGGTTGTTTTTTCGGGATTACTGGGAAGATTTTGGTGCTTTCCCACAAATAAAGTTGGTAAACTCATATTATTTTTTTCATTTTGAAAATAATAGATGGATTAAAAAGTCAAAAATAAGCTATGAGTCTGATTTATCTGCTACGCATGTTTCAGCGAAATTTGCAATGACAGACAAGTATGCTTTTGCAGGACAGGGTAAGATACTTGTAGTATTTAAGCGCGAAGGTTCTGACTGGGTTAGACAGCAAGAGATATATAATGAAAATCAACCGGTTCATGTATCTATTATCACAAATTTATCTGTAAGTGAAAATAGTAAATGGTTGGCGATAAATACATTCCCGCAAATACTTATATATAAATTGATTAATAATAAATATATCTTTTATTCGAAAATACCAAACGTACAAGACTATAAAGTCCATAAATCTTTAGATATCACTAATACACAGTTACTGGTAGGATATAGACCGATTTATATTGATAATGGTATAAAAAGTTTTATTTTGTTGTATGAATATAAAAACGGATTATGGGTAAGAACGCATAAGATTATGCCGCCGCCAAGTGATACATTGTATTGTAAATTCGGATATAGTATTGATAGACATAAAGAAACGGTAATAACAAGTGCTGTTAGAGAGAATGAATGTTCAGAATCAATAAAATATTCTTCTACCTACATCTTCCAAATTCCTGCCCGTGATACTCTTCGTGCCGAGATATGTCAGGAACAGAGCTATACATTCAATGATACGGTGATATATGACGAGGGGCATTATACGGATACCTTGCTGGCTTCGTATGGAGTGGATAGCGTGGTGCAGCTATATCTCACGGTACATCCTGAGGCAAGAGTGGAGATAGATACGGTGCTATGTGAAAAAGGGGACATGCTGCAGGTGGGAGATAGCATATTGACGGAAGCGGGAACGTATGAGATAGGACTCAAGGATATGCTCGGTTGCGATAGTATTGTGACGGTGCATTTGGATTATGAAAGTCTGGAAGTTGCGGATAGCATCACGGCAGATTACGGTTGTGAAAACGGAAAAATAGATCTTATACTGACAAATGCTAATAATCCGCCTTATGCTTTTTCGTGGAGTGGTGGAGAGACCATGGAAGATATATCGGGACTGTCGTCAGGGGTATATTCCGTAAAAATCACGGATAAAAGCGGCTGCGAGTATCAATATGAGTACACGGTAGATG
>JALSPK010000077.1 GCA_026986005.1 Saprospiraceae bacterium | reverse complement strand
TTATTACCTTTGCAAATGAGTTGTAATATTTCTATTTACAATTTGCATGATCAAAAGATACTTGAAAAAACTGAAAAAAATTCAAATAGAATAAGTATTAAATCATTTAAATTAAATATATAATAAAATTAGGGGGCTATTAATTTAGCCTCCTATTACTTAAAATAAACTGATTAAAATGTTAATACTCATGAAAAAGCTTATTGTATTTTTGTTATTAGTCGTTTTATCAATATTAAGTTCAGTTGCACAGGATATAATAAGCGATGAGAGTATTTCGGATTATTATATTAATTTGGGGGAAGAAATTGAGGTTGAATTTGACGTAAATTATATTACGGATTGTGACTCGTATTCAGTTGATGTGGATATTGATTACTTATTTAAGGAGATAACGATAACCGTAGATTATGATTATGATGAAGATTGTGACGAAACAGATGATTATGATACAGAGCAAGTGGACATACTCCCGTTATTAGAAGGTGATTATAGTGTTGTTATTGAATGCGATGTGTCTTTTAATTTTGATTTGGATGAAGATATTGATGTAGGAGATTTTGAAGTTGTGAAGCCTGAAAATAAAGATTGCGATGCGTCTTTTGTACCTTTTATAAGCGGTTTTTGTCCAATTTACGGGGATGAAGTATGCGCGTGCAATGGACAAAATTATGACAATGAATGTGAAGCCTATTTTGAAGAGGAACATGGGCTTTATTACCACTTTACCTGCAGTGATTTCGTAGAAGAAAACAGCATTAATTTTGAATGTGGAATCTATTCTTTAGACATAGATAATACTTTTGAAATATATGAATGTTCGAATAAAGAATTTGACGGAGATGAACTGTATTTTGAGTACGAGCATAGTGGAGATTCCGTTTTGATTACTTTTAATTCATCAAGTTCAGGTACAAGATTATTTTTAGTGGACATAGATTTTGGTGATATCGAATGTTTAGAAGAGAGCGATGATTCCAAACTTGAGATTTATAATTATGGTAGTGGAACTTATTATGTAATAGCAGATGAAGATGGATACAGTTGGAACAATTCTATTGAAATATGTGATATAAATACAGCTGAAGATATTACCGCTTCAAATGATATTAGCATTTTCCCAAACCCTGCAAAATCTTTTATAAAAGTAAAATCATCTTCACAAAAGATACAAAATATTCGAATAAATAATGAAATGGGACAAACTGTATTTTTCTCGAAAGATTATCAACAAGAGAGAAAAATACAACTACCGGATAAAAACGGGTTGTACTTTGTGAGAGTAGTTACCGCTTTAGGCAGTACTACCAAAAAGATATTGATTGAATAGTTATGAAAAGAAATTTAAAGAATATATGGTGTTTAAAACTAAACACTATATACTTATCAAACTCTTATAAATACCCATAATCTTGCTTGAAATAAGCTCCGGGTCAAACTTAGCCAAATGTTTGGTACAATCAATTATCCCGGCGGGACTTTGTATCATTGCTTCAATAGCATTTTTCATCGCTTCTATATCATTTTGTTTCAACACTAGACCACAATCTCCTACTACTTCGACCAATGATGTTTCTTCTGATACTATACACTTTTTACCGCTTTGGATAGCCTCCAAAACAGGTAAACCAAAGCCTTCATACAAAGATGGAAAAACAAAAAATTCAGCTAATTGATATATTATAGGCAAAGCTTCATTGTCAATATCCTTTAAAAAAATAATACTATCTACCAACCCTCTATCTCTAACCAGTTGTTTTACTTCTTCCATATATTTCTTTCCTGAACCTACCACGACCAAGGGAATTCTTGATTTTTTATCTATATTAAACATGGCTTTTAGTACTAGCTTAAGATTCTTTCTGCCAATTACAGATCCTACATATAGAAAAAACCTATTTGGCAAATCAAATTTTCTTTTCACTATCTTCAGCTTGTCTTCATCTGCCCTCATTGTAAATCTATCACTAATCTGCAGATAAACCACTACGATTTTTTCGTCATTTATGCCATAAGAATTTACAATGTCATTTTTGGTAAAATCGCTTATCGAAACAATTTTATCGGCATTATTACAAGCATATTTTGATTTGAAATTATAAATAAACCGATCAACAACATTGTAATCAGACTTATAATATCTAAATATCAAATCGTGGATTGTTACGACAGATTTCACCCTTGAGCTTTTTATACCAATAGGCAATTCTGCACTTAAACCATGAAAAACATCTATTCCATCTCTTTCCAGATCTCTGACTATCGTTCTACTTCTCCAATATGAATTGAGCAATGATGAATTTTCATGAATTACAAACTTTGATTGATTAAAAAAAGCCTCTGTATCAGTATTTTTCAATACTTTTGTTGTATATAGATGGTATTCGTGCTCCGGATAATATTTTTGCAAATCTTTCACTATAGCTCTACTATAATTTCCAAGACCCGTATAATTTAAAAACAATCGTTTTGCATCAAACCCAATTTTCATTCACTATATCTTTTAATCATTTCCAAATAGTATTTTTTCTTATCCTCCGGCAAAAATGATGAGACAAACGAATTATTCGCCAATTTGACAATATCTGCTTTTGTTAAATTCAGCGCTTTGGTAACTGATATCATATTCTCATTGACATAACCCCCAAAATATGCCGGATCATCGGAATTTACTGACACCAACATACCCATATCAAGTTTTTTCTTCAAAGTATGCTCTTCAAGTCTTTTTACATTACCAAGGGCTATATTGGACAATGGACAGATAGTAAGAGGAATTTGCCTATCGACTATCATTTTGACCAAATCAGAATCCTCCATAGCTCTGTTTCCATGATCAACTCTATCTACTTTCAATACTTCTATACTATTTCTTACATACTCGGCCGGACCTTCTTCACCTGCGTGAGCCATTGTTTTAAATCCGTATTTTCTAGCTTCTTCAAACACCTTTTCAAACATTTCCGGTGGATACCCAAGTTCAGTAGAAGCAAGACCAATTCCTATCAAATCATCTCTGTACTTAACCCCCTCAATTAGCGTTTTCAATGCTTCTCTTACCCCTAAGTGTCTTAAAAAAGCTAAAATCAAATATGCAGATGCACCATAATCTCTTTTAGCATCTTTAATAGCTGAAGTGATACCATCCATTATAATCTCAGATCTAATACCTCTCCTTGAATATGTTTGAAAATCAATAAATATTTCTGCATGCAATACTGATTGAGAATAGACTTTTGACAGATATGCTTTCGTAATATCATAAAAGTCTTCTGCTTTTCTCAACACCTTTGTTCCCTGGGTATAGATATATAAAAAATCTTTTAAGTCTTTGAAATGGTACGCTTTTTCAACTTCCTCAATTGTATTATATCTAAGTCTTATTTTATTCTTTTCGGCAAGAGTCAATAGCATCTTCGGTTCAATAGATCCTTCAAGATGAATATGCAATTCTGCCTTTGGTATATTATCAATAAATTCTTTCATAATATTTGCCTCCCCTACCCCATTTGTTTTAATGCATATTTTATCAATTCTTCTACATTGTCAATACCGGGATTTGCTTTTATCACCCTCCCCAAAATAGTCTCTGCCTTAGTTTTATTTATACCCAAGGCCATCAATGCTGACAACGCTTCTTCTTTGACAGGAGAAGAAGAATTTTGTTTTGATGGACTAATTGTATCGCTAATTTTTAATTTGGCAACTTTATCTTTCAAATCTAAAATCACTCTTTTTGCAGTTTTGGCTCCTATACCTTTTACGCCTTTTAGCATAATATCATCTTCATTGATAATAGCAGATACAATATCCTTTGGACTCAATGTCGACAAGATAACCTGTGCCGTGGTGGCACCAATACCTGAAACTGATATCAATTTTTCAAACAACATCTTTTCATCTTCATCAAAAAAACCATACAAACTCAAATCATCCTCTTTAACCTGTAAATAGGTATATAACTTTACTTCAACAGCCTTTTCAATCCGACTAAAAGTATGCAGACTAATATTCAAATTATACCCAATACCATTGTTTTCCAAATGAACAAATGTAGGAGTTTTAAAAGTGATTTTACCTTTGATATATGCATACATATTTTAAAATTTTAATTACTTTCGTCAAATCTTTTTGCAAATATATTTTATTTTTGTAGAACTTGTTTAGTAATTGTGTTGATAATGTGTAATAAAAACTCAAATATCCAAGCGAATAGAAATAGAATTTCTCTAAAGTACTTTAAATCACTTTGAGAAATGTATAAAAAAAACTTTAAGAAATGGTAAACAGTAGGGTTATTGGAAGCTTTGAAGGAAAAGAAAAAGGAACATTACTATTTGTATTCGGTGGAATGCATGGAAATGAACCTGCCGGTTATAAAGCTATTGATTTGATGATAAAAATGATTGAAGTCGAACCTATAACTAATCCAAATTTCATTTTTAAAGGAAAAATAATCGGACTTCAAGGTAATCTTAAAGCAAAACGCAAAGGTGTTCGTTTCATCGATGAAGATTTGAATAGATGCTGGTATAAAGAAAAAATAGAAAAAATCAACAGCATTAGTTATGATGAACTCGGAGCTGAAGAGCAAGAAATAAAAGAAATATTAGAGACTATACACAATGAAGTTAGAGAGTACAAACCTGAGAATATTTTTGTTCTTGATTTGCACACTACTTCTTCCAAAGGAGGAATATTTACAATAGTTCCGGACGACTTGGACACAGTAAAAAAATCAATACAGCTCAATGCTCCCGTTATTTTAGGTCTTCTTAAAGGAGTCAAAGGAACTTCTACAGAGTATTTTAGCAAAGGAATCTTAGGTATACATACTACTGCATTGACATTTGAAAGCGGTAATCACAATGATGTTTTGTCTGTCAATAGAGCAATAGCTGCATTGACTAATCTGATGACCATTACAGGAAATTTTGATAAAAAACATGTCGAAAACAGACATGATAAATTGCTGAAAGAATTTTCAAAAGGACTACCAAAACTCAGCCAACTAATTTACAAACACAAAATATCAGCAACTGATAATTTCAAAATGAAACCGGGTTATAATAACTTTCAGAAAATCTCAAAAGGTGAATTATTGGCAGAAGATAAAAATGGTTTTATTTTCTCCGAATATGATGGTAGAATTCTTATGCCTCTATATCAAAAACAGGGTGAAGAAGGTTTTTTTATTATCAAAGAAATTAAAAGTTTTAATGATTGCTGTAAATAAAATTATAAAATTATGATTATTAATTACCAAGACATTGACAATGCAATTGAACATTTTGAAAACAAACAATTTTCAGATTCATCAGAAAAAGACTTTATAGCAGAATTTCCGGTATTTTTAAGCTATCTTACTTCTAATCAATTTTCGATATTATCTGAAGAAGAATATATGATTTTAATGTTTGAGGCAATCGTAATACTCAAAGTCTTAAAAAGCAAGGTTAATAAACTCAATGATATAGATGCAGAACAACTCGAATCTCTGGAAACAAAAAACTGGGACAAATTCGAATCTTTTACAAATATGCCATTTGAAGACAAAGCCGATAAGTTGTTTGACAACCAAAATGAGGCTATTGTAGATTTTATTATTTCAGGTTTTGAATCCGATGAAGACGATGAAGATGATACTACAGAAATAAGCTCAGCTGCAAAAGAGATTCTTCTTATTTCATTAAAAACATTATATGATTGCTTCCAATAGCTTCAGAACAACTGACCTCATACAAACAAAATATTTAATAATCGTTTGAAAATAAGACGAATAATGATTTTGTGGTCACCATAATTCACAATGTGTCAGTTGTTCTGAATTTATTCGAAACTAAGAAAGTGCACCCCTATCTTGCATTTGGGACGACATTATGGTAGAGCAAGCAGAGTATATATTAAGAGATTGATGTATAGTAGTTGAATAAAGCAAAAAGATCGCAAAAAGAATATTTTAAAGTTTTAATTTGGCTTTGATTGCATAATGGTCAGAAAATTCTCCGTTTATCTTTTTAAATGCCAATACCGTCAGCTGTTTAGACACCAATATATTATCTATTCGAAGCAAAGGTATCGCTCCAGCGTAAGAAATACCCATACCATACCCCTTTTCTATAAATGCATCCTTCAAAACCCCTGAAAGTTGTTGGTAAGTATATGAAATACTTGGATCGTTAAAATCACCCCCCAGCACAACAGGATATGGGGAAGTCAAGATGTGTTTTCGTACTTTTTTTACTTGTCTCGCCCGTACTTGAACATATTTTTTATATCTTGACAATACCACTTTTACTTTTTTTGTATCCAAATCCTCTTCATTTCCAAAATCCTTAGCAATATCTGCAGTTTGCTTTGAAATCTGATTGGACATAAAATGAACACTATACGCACGAATAGTATCTTTATCAACAACAATATCAGCCCATACACAAGAATTTGTATTAAGTTGAAAATCTATTTTACCTGTATTAACAATAGGAAATTTAGAATATATACCTGTACCAAGATTCTTTTCTACATGCTTATACGGATAACTATTAGTACCTGCAATCTCCTTTTTTATCAATTTAGAATTTATTTCTTGTCCCAAAACCAAATCCGCACTTTGTTGCTTTATATAATTACCAAAATCTCCTTTTTTCACCTTTTGATGATATAATCTGGAACCTTGATTCATGTTATAGCTCAATACTGTAAAACCTTTTTCCTTATCAAAATCATTAAAATGAAATGCAATAATCTTTTTTATATCATTATACCCAATCAACAATACAATCAAAGATAAAAGCAACCTTTTCCTATCAACAAAAAACCATAAAATAACAAATAGAATATTTGATAATATAATTGCCGGAAACAAGAGCCCAAAAAATGAAAAGAACCAAAATTTTGAAGGATCAATATATGGCGTCAAGTATGATAATAATGTCAGTATAATCACAACAATATTCAAAAGTAATAGTATTTTCTTAACTAATTTCATTGTTTTTTACTCGCTAAAAATAAAAATTCCTTTTCAGAATCAGACAGGCTATCATAACCGGTTTCCTTAATTTTTTTCAAAATATCATCAAGATTTTTATTAAACTCAATTTCACTTTTATCATTTTTTTCCTTATAGAATACTCCCTTTGATTTATACTTAACGGAAAGACTTTTATTTTGTTTGCGATTGTAAGAAAAAGAAAACAAACTTATAATATTTTTAAATACATTATTAAATTTAGAATCAAGTCTCCAAGATTTACTGATAGAATAAATGTAAAACCAACCAAACACTATTCCGCCTATCAATGAATAAAATATATCATTGAAACTGGTATAAGCATAGACCAACTGAAGTAAAACATATATTATTACAATGATTTTTAAAGTCACATTGCCAAAAATAAATAACCTTATATTATAGTTTGGTACTAATACGGCAGAAGCAACAGCAATTGATAATATCGCAGTATTACATCCGGTAATATACCGAAATCCGGCTATTCCAAAAACATTGGTAAATATAATATAAGTTAAAGCACCAAACACTCCACCCATTATATAAACGGGTAATACTTTATCATCCCCAATCATATCCCCAACAATAGCACCGAACCAATATAAAATAAACATATTCCATATCAAATCTATAATATTGTTAGAGATAAAAAGATGCGTGATAAATACCCATGGATGAGTCAGATCCCAATAGTAATTGTCAGATATTAGGAAGTACTTTGTGATTTCATTAGAAAAGGCAAAATTCCCTAAAACTATATTTATTAAAAATAAAAATACCGTTACAGCCAAATTTAATAAAATCAATTTGGTAACCATATTTCCGGATTTAATAAAAACCTTTATGTCATGTATAATGCTAACTTGCATTAAAAATCAAATTTATGCCTATAATATGTCAATAAGAACCCCGTAATTGCACCACCAACATGTGCAAAGTGAGCTACGCCATCATTCATTCCTAAGCCCATAAACAGCTCAGCAACTATCAGCAAGGGAATTAAAATCCTCGCTTCAACAGGAATTGGCGGAAACAATAGCATCAATTTCCTTCTCGGAAATTGAGTGCCAAAACCAGCCAAAATACCCATTGTGGCTCCCGAAGCGCCAACCGCCGGCACATTTATTAACTGATTTATCTTACCAAGTGTACCTACGTAATTTTGACCATTCCTCAATACATCAGCACCTTCATTTATCACTGTTTGAAACATCTCAGGTGTCACAGCACTCATGAAATAATTTAAATACAAGTATTTAACAAAATAATGAAAACCCAAAGCTCCAAGTCCACTTAGTAAATAAACAAAAAGAAAAAACTTCTCTCCCCAAAAATACTCTAAAATACTACCAAACATAAACAACATAAACATATTGAAAAACAAATGAGGAATCAAATTACCATGCATAAACATATGTGTAACTATCTGTATTGGATGAAACAGTTTGGATGCCGGATAATAAGCCGTAAAATACTGCATCCACCCAGGAAACATATATGTTACTACAAAAAAGACAATAATATTTATAATTATCAGATTCTTTACTAATGGTGTTATTTGATTCATATGTTTTTCGAGTTTAAAATTACAATCTCAACTAAAACGATTTATTATCTCATCCATTTCAATTTTAACAAAACATTTTTTACCACCCGGAGTATTATAAGGATTACTACAATTAAATAATTTGTCTATCAGGTATTTCATTTCTTCCTCCGTCAATGATTCTCCTTTTTTCCTAGCGTTGACTTTTGCCAATCTTTTAGCAAAATCTTCTTTAAAATAAGACTCCAACTCCAATGTCGAATTGCTATTCTCAATTATCTCCTGCAAAACTTGAAATACACCCTTTTTGTCAATGACATTTATAGGTATCTCCTTAATACAAACATTGTTTTCAATATCAAGTTCTAATTTGAATCCGAATTTTTCCAATTCTTTGAATACTGAATCGATAAAATCAATTTTAGATTTGTCAACCTCAATAAGCTGTGGGAACAACAAACGCTCTCTATTTGAATTCTTACCAAAATTATAATCATCCATATATTCCTCAAATAAAACCCTTTCATGCGCATTCTTTTGATCAATCAATATAAATCCTGATTTAACCTCCTTCAATATATAAGCATTATGCAACTGGAAAACCTTACCCTCCATTATTGTACTATCCTCTAATGTTCTTCCCATTTTAATATTCAATCTACTCGGGAGTTCCTGCACGTCAGAATCACGCCCCGATACACCTTTGTTTTCTACTATTTCAAATGCTTTTTCCCATTCGTCTCTATTCTTATTAGGTTTTATCTTTGAAGAAACAAAATCAAAACTCCTACTGCCTTCTGTTTTTCTTTTTGGCCTCTCTACCAAGGTATCTAATGTAGATTCGGACTCAAAATCCAATGATGGCTTATATGTAAATTTTCCGATAACATGTTTTATCGCTACTCTTAGATAGCTGTATATCAATCGCTCATCTTCAAATTTAATTTCCTGTTTCGTCGGATGAATATTAATATCAATTTTATCAGGATCAATATCTAAAAAAATAAAATAAATAGGATATTGTCCCTTTTCTATATACTCTTCATAGCTACTAAATATTGCATGATTCAGATAGCTACTCTTGATAAATCTATTGTTGACAAAAATGAATTGATTAGTTCTGGATTTTCTACATGCATCTAGTTTACCTATAAATCCATCCACTTTCAAAACTTCCATTTCTTCCGCAATTGGTAATATTTTGGATTCGTACCCCCTACCAAATAATCCTAAAATGCGACTTTTCAAACTAGATTTAACCAGTCGATACAGTTCTTTGCCATTGTGGTAAAAGCTAAAAGAAATATCTGTATGCGCCAAAGCTAATCTGATAAATTCATCATTTATATGCTTTAGTTCAACACTATCAGATTTTAAGAATTTTCTTCTTGCCGGTACATTGAAAAACAAATTTTTAACAGATATTTTTGTACCTTTTTCTGTTTGAGAAGCTGTTTGACTCTTAAATTTTGAGCCGATTAATACCACTTTAGTACCGATATCTTTTTGCTCCTGTCTAGTAATTAATTCGACATGTGCAATAGCTGCAATAGATGCCAACGCCTCTCCTCTAAACCCCTTAGTCCTGATTTTAAATATATCATTTGCCGATTGTATCTTTGATGTTGCATGCCTCTCAAAACACATTCTTGCATCTGTCTCCGACATACCAATACCATTATCTGAAACCTGAATCAATACTTTACCGGCTTCCTTTATAACCAGTACAATCTCTGACGCTCCGGCATCAATGGAATTTTCAATCAATTCTTTAACGACGGATGATGGTCTTTGAATAACTTCTCCGGCTGCTATTTGATTTGCTATTGAATCAGGTAATAATTGTATTATATCACTCATATAGTTGGTCAATTAATTAATGATTCTATATTAACAAAATACCTTGTTAATAAGTAATAGGTCAAAACTATAATAAGCACTAAAATAATTACTAGCCGCAAATTAGAACTTCTTCCTCTTCCCATTTTATGCTTTGACATACCAAAACCTGCCCTATTATCTCTAAAGTTGTTCCTAATAGTTGATTTAATATCAACATATCTGCGATCTTCAGTTTTATTATGTCTAGATAACTTATCCTCAATATATTCTTTCTCAGGATTGTAAAACCGAGGGACAGGATCAAATTTTCGATGCTCCGGTTTTTTAAAAATGCTAAATCTAGAAATTAAACTCATTTTTACTTTTTAATTTCAAAATTAAATAAAATTTGCGGATATGTCAAGATAAACGATATATAAAAGCATTTTTAAACAAAAATATTATATATAAACAAAAAAAGGGCTTCCAAAAAGGAAGCCCTAATATCTTAGCGATTAATCAAATGTTTATTTGATAATAACCATTTTCTTAGTTGCTGTATAATCTCCTGATTCAAGTTTGTAGTACAATACGCCACTTACTCTAAGATCTTTCTTAGACAATGTTACTGCATTGTATCCACTTTCTCCTCTTTCATTGATTACCATTACGTTTTTACCTGTTACATCATATACACTCAATGTGTAATTTGATGCTTTTGGTAAGTCAAAGCCTATTACTGTACTTTCAGCAAATGGGTTTGGTTCGTTTTGGTACAAGGCATAACTTGTATCTGCATTTCTGTAGCCTATCTTAATTGATTTAACCTCTAGATTAGATCCTGTATAAGCTTCTGATCTTATTACATTATCTGTTACTCTTAGTGATTCACTCAATCTTGCATTTGTGTTCGCTTTCATTGTCAATGTAAATAATACATCTCCATCTGTTAAGCTTACTCCTTGTGCATTATTCCAACTCATTACTAAGTTGTTGTTCACTACATTTATGTTTGATGCATCTACATTCAATCCTCCTGATACTATATTCTCAACTGTTAAGCCGTTTAAGTTCATTGTGAATTGTGCTCCATATACATTGTTGAAGTCTTTTGCATAGAATGGTACTTCTACTAAGTCTCCTGCTGTCATGCTAGCATCATCCAACATAATATTAACTTGTGATGCACTTCTCTCTTCCAATGTATTGGCTGATCCGTTAACATCCGCTATCTTAACTGCTGTGAAATCTATATCACTTACATCTGATCCTGATACTTCTACATCTATTGTCCTTGTATAATCCGGTGCAATTGCTACCCATGAATTATTATCAAATCTTTGCGCTGATCCTAAAATCAATTTCCTGATTTGTAATAAGTCACTTGCTGATAAGCTTCCATCATTGTTAGCATCTGCCGCTATCAAACCATATGGATCTGTTATCGCTTTTATTCCTAACAAGTGCTTTTGTATTAATACAATATCCAATGTTGTTACTCCATTCAACCAGTTTGCATCTTTCGCTCCTTCTATTTGATGTGTTCCATCTTCTAACTCTACTGAATATGCTCCTTCTGATGTCATTACTTTCTTTGTCTCATTTCCACTTGTTGCTGTCATTGTCATTCCACTGATGCCTTCTGTTGAGTTTCTCATTGATACCATTCCTGATACTAATGTCAAATCTCCACAACTCTTCAAGCTCAATACTACATTTGCATAGTCAAAATTGTTATCATCACACTTATCTGTCGCATCATCAAATTTATCCCATACATACACTTTGATTGTTGTTGTTACCACTCCTGTCTCATCATAACTACTACATATAAATGCTTTTTGTGATGTTCGCAATCCTGGCAACCATGCATGTGCTGTTCCATTAAAATATGCATTCTCTGTACTTATAGCTCCACTTGTTGGATCAAAGAAGTATCTTCCGTATTTAGCATATTGCTTAGCCCATTTCAATGGATTTTCCCACAAGTGTGGTATATGATCTGTAAATGTGAAGTACAAGCCATCTTTTGGTGTACAGTTGTCAAGTGATGATATACATCCATTGTCACACCCACCTTTATCAAATGTTCTCGCTTTCAACTCTACCATTCCGTTTTGCATAACTGCTGTAGCTATATCAACCATGATTGGTGTCGGTGCTTTCTTATCTGCTACTTCAAAGTACTGATTTACACTGTTTGCATTTCCACATCCGTCACCTACTGTCCAGGTCACCCTATAGTTACCTATTGGTAGTGGATCCAATATCAACAATTTTCCTACTTGTGTCCTATCCAGATCATCTTTACTTCTCTTTCCTTTCCTTCCTTGCTCAGGTTTAGGTGTATAGTTGTATGAGTACTGTACTGTTTCCCATGTATCCATATTTGTTACTATATACTTCCAGTTGAATTTTTGCTCAACATTACAGCTATCTGTAGCACTTGCTTCCATCTCAACATCATATGCATAACAATCTGATGTAGCAACACATTGATCCTCTACTGTTATCGTTGGTGGTATGAAATCCGTTACCATTAGTATTTGTGTATATCTGTAATATCCATCTCTTACTAACTGTGCACAATTCAATTTAGTACCGCTTATCGCGTCTACATTGTCT
>JALSPK010000076.1 GCA_026986005.1 Saprospiraceae bacterium | reverse complement strand
TTAATTGCAAACAGTTATCTCAGGTGTCGAGGGTAGCCTTTTGTCTGTTGTTTTGATTACGACAAAAGCCTTGCTGTTGGATCTAAGCCCGTCATCATCTACAGCGATAATTTTATATTTGTATGCTTTACCCGGTTCTGCATTTTTGTCGGTAAATTTATTTTCATTTTTATTGAATTTCTTGATTTCTTCCCATTTACCGTTATTGAATTTATACAAAATATGGTAATCCAGGTCGGAACTTTTGCTTGGAGACCAGGATATAGTGATTGTGCCCTCATTTTGATTGTAATTATATTTTTTTATACTTAGTGGAAAAGGTGGAATAATATCGGGTTTTTTAAGATTTATTGTCTCTGAAAATTCCGAGAAATGACTATGAAAATCAATAGCTGTTATTTTATAATAGATATTTTCAGTAAATGTTTTTAAAGTAATAGTATCTTCAAAAGTATTGGAAGATAAGGTATTACTACTTATTTTTACAAATATATGAGAAAGCGAATTTGACATATATACATGATATCCGGCCAGATCATCTTCCGAGTTTGGCAACCAACTCAATTGAACAATACCCATTGAATCAATAGTCCCTTGTAATCCTTTTGGACTTTCCGGCGCAATGGTATCTCTGAATACTGCAATTTGCGGAAGCGAAGTACTATAATTGCCTGCTGTATCGATAGCAGATATTTTATAATAAAAATACTTATTTACATCAGGACTCTTTTCCGAATAGTGCAAAGTGTTTTTCCGTATTAAAGGTTTGCTTACAATTTTATATTCTCCATCGGATTTGTTTGATCTGTAAACAGCATAGTTTTGTAAATCTCCTGATTCAACAGCATCCCAGTCAATATTCACTGTTTTAGTGGTATTATCACAATTTATTGAAATTTTAACCGGTATAGACGGAGGTGTCTTGTCTCTTCCCATTGCTATTACCCCATTAGAGGGGCTCGACAACCTGCCAAAAGCGGTGATACCTATTATACGGTAATTGTACTGGATATAATTTTTCACGCTATCTATAAATGATATTATATCCGATGGAAATTCCCGTGATTCACCCCCGATAATAGGTCTTTTATTGAGTCTTGTATATATTTTCCCATCCTCAGATTTTTCTATATAAAATCCCGAGAAAAAATCCTTGTGTTTCTCCTTATCCCATTGAATAGTAATTGAATTTTCCGATTCTATGGTATTTGATATCTCCGGAATCGCTTTTTTCATTTCTTTCGCATTTATGCTTAAGTAGGCTTCTCTCAACACTGTACTTGTATCTATTGGTTCTATTTTATAAAAATATGTTTTCCCCTTTTTGATGTTTTTATCCTCAAAAGCCAATCCCAAAGATAATGCAGTATTCCAATTGATATCAGCTGCAAACATGGCAAAACTATATCTGTTAGTCAATTCATCTTTTGTTGCAACAAAATCTTGACTTTGTTCCCAGTCTCCATACAGACATTGAGCGGCTATAAGTATATTTTCATTTGTAGAGTCTATATATGAACTGAATTTTGCTTTAGGCCATGCCTTTATCATAAAACTGTCAATCGTCTCCATTATTGGAATACCTTTGTTTTCGTCTACTTCTATTCTATATAATTTATAACCTGAAAATGAATTTTCATACCAAGACACCGCTTCTGTCGTCGCCCACCTCAAGTAAATACTCCCATCACTGTACTCTGATATTATCTCCAATCTTGGAATAGTATCCGCTTTTGATTCCGGATTATAGAAAATTCCATTTTGCCCTTGCTGTGCTATTGAATGCAAGGAAAATAAAAGTATTACAATTATTATTTTTATCAATTTCATTATAATTTGCTTTTAGAGATTGGTGGTGTAGTGAAATTTATATTTACGCCTTTAAACATATTTGGAAAATATTCCCCCGGTTTGTCCGAGCCATTTGGATAAAATGACAGCTTATATGTACCTGTATTTGCATCTATTCTGAAATTTGTATTTTTCATTACTGTATATTTATTGTGAAATGACGGATGCTGATTCAGGAAAGCAATACAGGGTTGCATGCTGCAATATGATGAATAATAATTTAAAACCCAGTTTTTTAGATCTATTTTATCTTTATGGATTTTGAAATGTGTATCATAGATTATGTATGCAGTAGGATTGGAAAGTATGTTTACATTGTATCCACCTACTGTTGCTTTAGAACTAAATGAAGTAGCGCCCATTTGACTTGTGTTTAAATAATCATCCCAAAGAGATTCCACTTCACTTTCCGATAATGGGTCAGACAAAGTACTGTGAAATTTATTCGGATTAAGCCAATAATTTGTATAAATACCCCAGTCAATTCTCAATGACCCGGGAATATCTCTTTGGGTGAATCCTCCTTTTACATTTTCATTGTAGTTATATATAAATCCCCAAATTTTTGCTTTTGCTTTATTGATGTGGTATGATGAATTAAAAGGATCTCTCATTTTGATTTTCGGCTCAAAAGTCATATTATTTATATTACTGTTGAGCGGTACAAACGGTTTAAAATCTCTTTTCTCAAAAGGCTCATCCAAAATCATATTAATCTTGAGTTTTTTATTGGCTTCACCACCTGTATATTCAGTATTTGTGAATGATATCGTATTGATTTTTTCTTCTAAAGTATTAAATTTTGAAGTCCTGAAGTATGTAAAAAACAATAAATCTTCATTATTAGCCGTCTGTTTGCCCAGTGCGATTTTGTCATTAGTCAAAGTTATTTCCGTAGAAATATCATCCTGGCTTACAGATGCAATAGTGGTTTGTTTTTTACCTTTGGATACGTTATTATCTTTTCCTTTATACGAATTTGGACCTTTCCTGATCACTTGCAATGCATATATCGTTTCATTATCAAGTTTTGGGATAGTAAACCGCAACTGTGGCTCTGAATTGGAATAATTAACATAAGTAAACGGAACTTCCGTATTTTTCTGATTTTCCAAATTTGTAAACCTTACAAAATAGCTAAATGTCCCCTTCATCCCTGGAATATTTGTTGGGAAATAGTAGTTTTGATCCAAATCTGATGTCAGATATATTCTTCCGGCATGGGAAATATCTTGCAAATAGTATCTCTCAAAGGACAATGGCACATTGTAACTAACAAAAGGTTCAAAATTTTCCGGATATTGTCCTGTAGTAAACTCAACTAATGTGTCTAATTCCCATATTTGACCTGTCGATACATCGGTCATCCAACGACTGTTGTTATTGTCATATGCTTTGACTTTAACCTTCAATTTATATCTTTTATTTGGCTTTAGAATTTGTGTAGGCAGTACAAAAAACTGCTCATGATTTGATTCATCTGCCCATGTTAAGGGTTTGGTCTGAATATCATTGTTATTTTTATCTGTTAGT